>JAEMPZ010000264.1 GCA_022759065.1 Acidobacteriota bacterium
ACCCTTAACCCTTCACCCTTCACCCTTTACCCTTAACCCTTAACCCTTTACCCTTAACCCTTAACCCCCCGTTCCCTTCGTGCCTTTGTGGTGAATCCTTCCGCATTGGAATGCGGTATCGGGCTATCGGGCTTTGTCCAGGATGAAGTGCACCAGGGTTCTGACGCCGGCGCCGGAGGCCTCGTGGCCGAAGGCATCCACCCCGTCGTCATCTCTTAAAGCGGGGCCGGCGATGTCCAGGTGGACCCATGGCATTCCTTCGTCCACGAAGTTCTGAAGAAAAAGTCCCGCGGTGATGGCGCCGCCCCATCGAATTTTGGAAATGTTCGCCACGTCCGCCACGGCGCTCTTGATGTACTTGTTGTAAGCCTTGGGCATGGGAAGCTGCCAGAGGTTGTCGCCAGAATCCTTGGCGGCCGCAAGGACCGAGTCCATGAGCGCCTGGTCGTTGCCCATCGCTCCTGAAAAGTCCGGCCCGAGCGCTACGACGCAGGCGCCAGTGAGCGTCGCGAGGTCAATGACCGCATCCGGCTTGCGCTTCTGCGCGTAGCAGAGGGCGTCGGCGAGAGTCAGGCGGCCCTCGGCGTCGGTGTTCTGGACTTCGATCGTTTTCCCGCTCATGCTCGTAAGAATGTCGCCCGGCCTGTAGGCGCCGCCGTCCGGCATGTTCTCGCACATCGCCATAACCGCGTCAACGGCCACCTTTGGTTTCAAAGTCCCAATTGCCGCCATGGTCCCCATGACCGCGGCTGAACCGCTCATGTCGCTCTTCATCGCGCCCATGTTGTCGGCGCTCTTGAGCGACAGCCCGCCGGAATCGAACGTCAGCCCCTTGCCGACGAGGGCGAGGTGGAACTTGGCGCCCTTTGGCCTGTAAGAAAGATGGATGAAGCGCAAGGGATTGGCCGAGCCCTTTGCCACGGCCAGGTAGGCGCCCATTCCAAGCTTGGCGCACTCGGCCTCATCAAGTATCTTCAACGTAAAGCCGTGCTTCCTGGCAAGCTCGCGCGCCCGTTCTGCCATGAACTCGGGCGTAAGGACATTCGCCGGTTCATTGACGAGGCCGCGCGCGTAGGCAGTGGCTTCGGCGAGCGCGCGGCCAAGGCCAAGCGCCTTGGAAAGCGCTGGAGTCTTCTTCTCCACGCGAAGCGAGATGCCGGACAAGCCCCCAAAGCGGCGCTCTTCGTCCGTGACGTATTTTTGGAAACGCGCGTTGCAAAGAAGCGCGCCTTCAACGGCGGCGGCTAAAACTTGCTCGGCCCGTTTTCCGGCCTCTTCTACGCGCAAGTCGAAAAGCGCGGTCGCGGCATAGCGCTCGCGAAGGCGGCGCGCGGCAAGCGCGGCGGCTTCCCTTGCCTCGCTTGGGCCGTATTCGGATCGCTTGCCAAGGCCAACTACAAGAAGGTGCTTTGGTGGAGCGCCGACGCGGTCGAAGGCGAAAAACGCCTCTCCCGCGTTTCCCTTGAACCTGAGCCGCTTGGCGGCTTCGGCGAGGAGGTGCGCCTGGCCTAGCCCCTTGAAGTTGAGGTCATCGAAGACCCCCTCTACCAGCGCGTCGCCCTTGTACGATGCCATGTCCTCGGTAACAAGCCCAATCTGCGTCATGAAAACCTCCAGTAAAGATAAGTGTGAAGTATGAAGGTTGAAGTATGAAGTGTTGTACTGCCTCTTTTAATTCAACATTCATAATTCATACTTCAACCTTCTCCTTTGCGCGGCAGGGGACGCGAAGGCGGCGATCTTTTCGGCCACGGCTTCATCCGTGAGCCCGACTTCGTCAAGAAGTTTTTGTCTTGCGCCGTGGGTTATGAAACGGTCCGGCAATCCGATGTTCAGGCATCGCGGAGAAAATCCGTTTGCCTGCGCCCATTCCAGAACGGCGCTGCCAAAGCCTCCCTGCGCGGCATTCTCTTCAACGGTGACAACCGCATCAAAGCGGGCAAGCGCCTTTTGAAGGTAAGCATCGTCAACAGGCTTCACAAACCTGGAGTTGACGACTTCGATGGATAGCCCGCCTTCGGCAAGCTGAGCGGCCGCCTTCATCGCAACTTGCACCATCGAGCCAACCGCCAGCAGAAGAAGATCGCTCCCCTTGCGCAGAACTTCCCAGCTACCGAGGGGCAGAAGCTTTGGGGCCAGTCCGGGCTCAAATGGCCCGGCGGCTCCCTTCGGGTACCTTATGGCAAACGGGCCTTTGTCGTAATCGAGCGCGGTGAATAAAAGGTCCCTCAATTCGTTGCCATCCTTGGGAGCGGCCACGACCATGTTGGGCACGTGGCGAAGGTAAGAGAGGTCGAAGGCGCCGTGGTGCGTCGGCCCGTCCTCCCCTGAAAGGCCGGAGCGGTCCATGCAGAAAATTACCGGAAGCTCCTGAATCGCCACGTCGTGGACTATTGGGTCGTAGGCGCGCTGAAGGAACGTCGAATAAATGGCGCAAACCGGCCTCATCCCTTGCGCGGCCAGCCCAGCGGCGAAAACGACGGCGTGCTCTTCGGCTATGCCGACGTCGAAGAAGCGGCCGGGGAACTCTTGCGCGAATGGGACTATGCCTGTGCCAGTTGGCATGGCCGCGGTAATGCCGACGACGCGCTCGTCGTTGCGAGCCAGTTCGCACATGACGGCGCCGAAGGCGTCCTGGAACGCGGGCTTTCCCGGCGCTTCAGGGGCGATGATTCCCTCTTCTCGGCAGAATGGCTTGACGCCGTGGTAGCCCTCTGGTTCCTCTTCCGCCGGGCCGTAGCCCTTTCCCTTGACGGTAAGAACGTGAAGGATCGTGGGTGATTCCGCGTCCCTGAGATTTTTTAGCGCGTGGACCAGTTGAATCACGTCGTGGCCGTCAACGGGCCCGTAGTAATTCATTCCAAGGGCCTCGAAGAGCGCGCCCGGAGTTATGACGGTTTTTGCAGCCTCCTCGATGCGTTTGGCTAAAAGGCTCAGCTTTTGGCCCATGCGGGGCATTCGCTCGAGGCGGTCTCGAACCTTCGAGCGGAAGGCCTGATAGAGCCGTGTTGACGTGAAGTTCGTCAGGTAGCGGTTAATAGCCCCCACGTTGGGCGAGATGGACATGTTGTTGTCATTGAGAACGGCCAGGAACTGGCGGCGGCTCGCGCCAGCGTTGTTGAGCGCCTCGTAGCAGAGCCCGCCCGTCAGCGCCCCGTCACCCACAACGGCGGCGACGCGGTACTTTTCGCCTCTCAGATCCCTCGCGACCGCCAGGCCGAGGGCGGCGGAGAGCGAAGTGGAGGCGTGGCCGGCTCCGTAGGCGTCGTGCGGGCTTTCGGAGCGCTTGAGAAAACCCGAGATGCCACCGTACTGGCGGATAGTCCGAAGCGCCTCCTTGCGCCCGGTCAGGATCTTGTGAATGTAAGCCTGGTGGCCCACGTCCCACACGATCTTGTCTTTGGGCGTGTCGAGGGTGTAATGGAGCGCTACGGCCAACTCGACCGTGCCAAGGCTCGAAGAGAGGTGGCCGCCTACCTCCGAGACCACCGTTATAAGATAATCGCGAAGCTCCTCGCAAAGCTGTGGCAGCGCTTCCTCTGGCAGCGCGCGAAGGTCTTCGGGAGAATTGATTCGGCCCAAAAGCGGTGTCTTGACCAAAGTTCCTCCAAGCCAAAGATATTAAGGCCTATTCACCCCAAGGTCAAGGAGTTGCGGGAGGGGCGTGAGG
>JAEMPZ010000194.1 GCA_022759065.1 Acidobacteriota bacterium
TTCTCTTTTCACGTCTCTCGTCTCACGTCTCCAGTCTCACGTCTCCCGTCTTACGTCTCACGTCTCACGTCTCACGTCTCCCGTCCCTGCCTTTTTCACCCCCCGCCAAAGCCTTCTTTTTTAGAGTACGTGGCCACCACCGTGGCGTTCATGCCTCCTCGCGCGTTGAAGACGCCGGTGAGCGAAGCGCGCCTGGGCTTGCAGGCGGCCACCACGTCGCGAAGGACGCGGTTGACGACGTTTTCGTAGAAGATGCCCACGTTTCTGTAGGCCAGGATGTACTCCTTGTAAGATTTAAGCTCGATGCAGGCCTTGTCCGGCTCGTACCTCAAGACCAGAAGGCCGAAATCAGGCAAGCCAGTTTTGGGACAGACGGAGGTGAATTCGGGCGCCTCTATCGTGATTTCGTAGCCCGGGAACTGGTTGGGCCACGTCTCAATGGCTGGAAGCTTTGCATCCAGCCCCTTCTTCGCGTGTTCCTTCGTGTACTTCGACATTGCAACCCCCATAAGGTTGTCAGGTGTCAGGGGGGCAGGTGTCAAGAGAAAAAAGGAAGCTCCGCCACGCCTAACTCCTAACTCCTAACTCCTAACACTTTGCCCTTGCCGCTTCCACCAATTTCGCCAGTTCGCCGGACCTCTTCATTGCCATCAGGTCGTCGCATCCTCCGATGTGGCGCTCGCCCCAAAAGATTTGGGGGACGGTCTGGCGGCCGGAGCGCTTCTCGCACTCCCCCCACCGCTCAGGGTGTTCGTCGAGGTTCACCTCTTCAAAAGCGACGCCCATGGAGCGCAAAAGCTCCTTGGCCGCATTGCAATAGGGGCAGACGGTCATGGTGTAGACAACAACCTTCGCCATAGCGCCACCTCCAAGAATATATAATATCATGGAGCACGTCGGCGGAAATGCTGTTATGAAGGATGGAAAAGGTGACTAGTGACTAGTGACTTGTGACTAGTGGTAGCGGCTTCAAAGTAATGCGCCCGCCTGCATCTTGCGCCTTCCTCCATTCACTATTCACTGATCACTGATCACCATCCTTTGCCCCTTCCCCGAGAACTTCCCGGATTTTTTCGATCAGTTCGGCGCGCTTGAATGGCTTGTGCAGGTAGCCTCGAACCCCTTCGGCCATCAATTCCTGTGCCTTTTCGTCCACGCTGTAACCGGTAATCAGAATGGCGCGGACGGATGGACGCGCCGCCTTCATCGCCCTGAAAACCTCCAGCCCGCTCATTCGGGGCATCATCATGTCAAGAAGGACAAGGTCCACCGCGTCAGGCTCTTTCAGAAAATGGTCCACCGCCTCCGGAGCGCTGGAAAAGGTCTCCGCTTGGTAGCCCGCGTGTTCAAGAACCTCCTTGACGACATCGAGGATTGGCGCCTCGTCGTCCACCACCATGATCCGCGCCGTTTTTTGAGCCATTGCTTGAGCGGTGGCTTTCGCCTCCTGGGCGGGCGCGGCTTCATCCGCGACCGGAAGCATGATAGTGACCGTAGTGCCTTTGCCAACCTCGCTCTGAACCGATATCGTTCCGCCGTGGCCCTGGACGGCGCCGTAGACGCTGGCAAGCCCAAGGCCCGTGCCACGCTCCGGCCCTTTGGTCGTGTAAAAGGGCTCGAAGAGGTGCTGCTTTTGCTCCTTGGTCATGCCCGATCCGGTGTCTGAAACAGTCACCTCTATAAAACGGCCTCCGCCCCCTTCGCCCGCGCCGGGCGTAGGATTTGCCGTCGAGATCGCCAGTTCTCCGCCCTCCGGCATGGCGTCGCGCGCGTTGATCGCGAGGTTCAGAATGACGCTCTCCAGTTGGGCTTGGTCCCCAATGACGGTGGCCTTTTGTGCCATAAGGCCGAGGGAAATGGTGATGCGTTTGTCCAGCGTTCCCTCGAGGATAGCAACCGCGTCGCGAATCACGCCATGCAAGTCTACCGGCGCCTGCTGGTACTGCCCCTTTCGCGCATAACTCAAAAGTTGGCGGGTAAGGCGGCCGGCCCTTTCGGCGGCGTTGGCCACCTGCTCCGCATAGGCCTTCAAAGCAGGCTGATCCCGAAGCCGTTCGGCCAGGATTTCGGCGTTGCCAAGGATGCCCGCGAGTATGTTGTTGAAGTCGTGCGCCATCCCGCCCGCCAATCGCCCAATCGCCTCCATCTTCTTGGACTGAAGGAGCTCCATTTCTTTCTCGCGAAGAAGCTTCTCGGCGCGCTTCTGTTCGGTCGTGTCTTCAATGATGCTGAGGATGCAGGGCTCGCCGTCAAGCACAATGCGCTCGGCGTGGTAACGTCCTTGAAAGCGCCGCCCGCGAAGTGAAACACCTTCAGGTTCGAGGTTTCGCGCGCCCCCCTCTTCTTTGACCATTCGCACCATGCGCCGCCGGTCGTCCGGGTCGGCCCATAAACCCAGCTCGTGCGCGGTGCGGCCCACAATTTCTTCCCTGGAACCTTCAAAAAGCGCAAGGAAGCTCTCGTTGACTTCCATGAATCGCCCGTCCTCCAGCCGCGAGATGGACATGGCGACGGGGCTTGACTGAAAGACGGTGCGGAACTTTTCGAAGAAGCTCTTAAAGCGCGCCTCGCTTTCGCGAAGCTCCTTCGTCCTTGCCCTTACCGCCCTTTTCAGCGTGAAGACCCACGCCGCGCCAAGCGCCATGATGGCTGCCAGGGCAAGCAGCAGGTTGCGTTCCCAAGGCTCAAGAGGCGGGCGCTGCAGGCTCAGGTCGCGCCCAACCCACTTGACAAAGAGCGCGGAGAGCGCCTCGTCAGGGACCGCGTCCAGCCCCTTCTGGATTATCGGCAGCAGCTCCGATTCCGTGATGGGCACCGCGAAATGCTCGGCGCTTTCGTACAGAGGCTCCTGCAATATCCTCACGTTTGCCAGCCCGTTTTCCCTGGCCACGGTCACCCCAACGGCCAGGTTTTCAAGCGCGGCGTCGGCCTTGCCAGTGGAAACCATCACCAGCCCTGCGTGGGTATTGGGCACGGGGATAATGTCCAGTTCAGGGTGGTTCTGAAGCAGCCAGGCATGAGACCCGGAATCTTTCTCGACCGCTACCCGCTGGGCGCAAAGGTCCTTGATGGATGAGAGTCCAGCCCTGGAATCGTTCACGAAAAGGACGTAGGGCGAGGACATGAAAGGGCGGGTGAAAAGGAGAAAGGTTTCCCGCTCCGGCGTGCGCAGAACCGTGGTCAGAACGTCAACATCTCCCCTTTTTGCCGCGGCTATGACACTTGACCACGCGGGATACCTGGCCACCTGCAACTCGGCGCCGATGCTTTTCGCGACCATCGCGAGAAGCTCTGGCGCGATGCCCACCGCGTTGCCTTTATCATCGAAAAACTCGAAGGGGGGAAAGGCGGGATCGGGGGCGTAACGCAATGGCCCGTGAGCCTTGAGGTAGGCACGCTCCTGGGGGGTCAAATCGGCTTTCGCCGTCCCATCCTTGGAAACGGCTGGACCATGGCCGCACGAGCACAAAAAGAGGCCCACGAACAGAAGGGATGAGAAAAGCAAAACGAAACGAAGGGCTCGAAATGAAACAGCAGTCATGGCGACTCTCCCCAAGCCACCCAAGGCCATTATAACGCCTTTTCGTTCATACGTGCTTCGCCGCCAAGCAATACAACGTCCTTTGGCATCGCAAGGCACTGCATATCTTGGGATGGGGCTTGATAAGGA
>JAEMPZ010000114.1 GCA_022759065.1 Acidobacteriota bacterium
GTCACGCCAACCGTGTGAACCAAGTAGCCACTTTTCGCGGTAGTAAGTTGGAAATGATTCGCGCGCTCAGTTGCCTGACGCTCGGCGACTCAAAATCCAGGCCAGAGCAACCCCAGAGGCGGCGGAGGTGAATGGGAAGAGTTCGACGAGGTAGCGCGGCTCTGGGTTTTCAATGGTAGCGAAAAACGCCACGCGCGGAACGATCAGAAGAACGATAAGCAGCACCCAAACGCGGCTTTCAGTCTCCCTCCAAAGCTTCCAGACGCCCAGGCCGCCAAGGATCGTGTGGAGCCAGACGAGCGCCATAAAAAGAAGAAGCCAAAGCGGTTGAAGGCTCTCCCAATCGAGGCTCGCAAGAGGGAAAAGCTCGCCGTCGAAAGGAGTGTACGCGCTGTGAGTGTCGAACCACATCGCCACGGCTCGTTTGGCAGGCAAGATGATATGGGTGCGAAATGGATGGCGCCTGGCACGCTCGCGGGCGAGCGCCATGAATTGGGCGTCAGCGGCCGGTGTTATGGTTGCTCCGGCCGAAGGTTCTTCCGTCTCCTTTGCGTCATCGTTGCCATTTGGTTTGGCGGCGGCGGCGGACGCGCCCGTGCAGGGAGGGTTGACCAAGGCAAAAAGCGCGGCGACGCGCTCGCGCTCTTGCGGCGAATCGCACGCCGAGGCGGGCAGTTCGGCTATGCGAAGTGGTTGCGTGTCAATCTCCCAAAGGAAGGATTCAATGTAACGCTGGTCGCTGATCCAGCTTTTGACCCAGGCAAGATAGCCGTAGGGGACGAATTCTCCGGGCATCTGGGCGTGCTCCGGCGAAAGGGGCATGAAGGTGTCAAAGAGCTTGGCGTTGCGGATTGTCCACGGGGCCAGCGTTGCCGCGAAAGCAAGCGAGAGAACAGCCCCCTGAAACACTGCCGCGCGAAGCTCGCCGCGAGCGATTCCAGGCTGGCGGCGCTTGGTCCATGCGCTTGCCAGAGCGCGAAGCCCCATGGCGCCGCCGGCTGCGGAGAGCAACAACCCGCTGTCCGGCCGCACCATTGTGGCCATGCCCCCCAACACCCCGCAAGCCGCCCACCACGCGGCTGCGCGCCGCCCTTCCGCCTTCAATGCATAAGAAGCCGCCAGAATGCAGGCTGTCCCAAAGAAGAGCGTGAGCGTTTCCGAAAGCACTGTGCCCACGTAGAGCGCCACCATTGGACAAGCGGCCGCCAAAATTAGCGCGGCAAAGAAGGCTCTCCCCTTTCGCCGCTGGTCCCAGCCCAACGGGC
Organism: Acidobacteriota bacterium; assembly: GCA_022759065.1. Taxonomy (GTDB): domain Bacteria; phylum Acidobacteriota; class UBA4820; order UBA4820; family DSQY01; genus JAEMPZ01. Next base: position 1,266 of record JAEMPZ010000114.1, read on the forward strand.
ACCATGAAAGAGCCAGAAGCGCCACTAGAAGGCAGGTGGACGTATCCAGAACCGCTTGCGAAGCGCGCACGGCGACGTCGTTGCCCACTCCAAAGATCGAATAAACTCCGGCCAGAAAAAGAGGATATCCGGGAGTTCTTATGTAGCTGGGAGAATAGGGAGGCCCCTCCTCCCCGGAGTAAACATCATGCTGCAAAAGATTCACTGCGAACCGCTCGTAGAGGACCGTGTCCCCAGGCGCGTCACATGGCAGCGCGATCGCCCACCAGAGGCGGAAGGCTAGGGCGGCGCCGAGAACCATGATCGCCAGAACGCGCCCGGTGCGGGTCAAGCGGCCTTCCTCCCTTAACTTAAAATTCAACATTTACTATTTGCAATTCGTCTGGCGGCTTAGCCTCGCTCGCGGCGGCGGCCTCTGGCGCCGGAGTTGTTCAGCAGCAAGCTCGTCTGTTCGCCGAGGGCGCACTCCTTGAGCGCCTCCTCATACTTGAGGTAGAGCTTCCCGTTGGTAGAAAGCTCCCCTCCGCTCGCATTCATCTGCTTCTCAAAATCGGCGATCTTCGCCTCAAGCTCCTTTCGGCTCGCCTCGCTCAGCCCTGGGGATTTCTCGATAGAGCGGAGGGTGTTAAGCATCTGGCCTTTGAGCCCGGCGCCCGTCTTCTCGGCGGCCTCCTCGCCGGCCTTCTCCATCTGGCGCATGATCCAGGAAAATTCCGCCGGCGACATCTTGTGCTGCCGCATGGAATCCACGGAAACGCTCAGCACCTTTTGCAGCAACCCAAGAATTTCGGTGGCGTCCTTGAAGTCTCCGCGCTGGTTCTGGTGAGTTTCCATCCACGCGTCATAAGGCGCGGAGACCGCCTTGATCTCCCGGCTGATGGCGATCGCTTCTTCCAGGCGTGCCTCGGAAACATTGCCGTCGGCGGGCGGGGTGAACGGAAACTCGCGGGCAAGCTTCTCCATCCCTTCCCCGGCGCTCTTCATGCCCATGATGTTTCCGGCAAACCCCGAAATCTGGCTCAATTTGCCGGAGCTGACCAGGGCCGCGCCGCTCAAGACGCAAAGCAGCACCAGCACCGCGCCGATCCCAATCACCACCTTCGCCCAGGTTTTCATGAGAAACCCTCCGCGGCTAAATATATCATTCAGCCTTTGATCCTCCCTAAAAGGCGCAGGAGGCCGTCGAGAACGGTAAGTGGGTGGGGCGGACATCCCGGAATATATAGGTCAACCGGTATGTCGGCGGGCATGCCGGAGACGGCTTGGCTTCCGGCGAATGTTCCTCCGGATATGGCGCAGGTTCCCGAGAGGATAACTAGCTTGGGCGCGGCCACGGCTTCGTATGTGGAGCGCAACGCGGCGGCCATGTTGCGTGTCACTGGGCCCGTCACTACTATGCCGTCGGCGTGGCGCGGCGAAGCCACGAACTGGATGCCGAAGCGCCCCAGGTCGAAGCCCACGGTGCCCAGGACGTTCAGGTCGGCCTCGCAGCCGTTGCACCCGCCGGCGCTTACCTGGCGGAGCTTGAGGGAGCGCCCGAAGAGGCGCTTCATTTCGCCTTGGAGGGCTTCAATCTTGGGGCTGGGGTTTTCTTCAGATAGAATCAGGCCTTCCCTCGACGTGGAAGCGAGCGCGTAGTTGCGGGTGTACTCCACCGCGCCATGAGGGCAAGCCTCGGCGCAGGAAGGGCAGAAGAGGCATCGCCCCATGTCTACCCGCAGCCCTCTGTTTGCGGAGATTGCCCCGGTGGGGCAGGCGTCGGCGCAAGACCGGCACCCTTGGTGACACCTGTCCGGATGAAGAAGAGGCAGGCCGCGAAATCGCTCGGGCAGCGGGTTGAGCGTGGGCGGGAATGCCTGGGTTCGATAGCCCTGTCTCAGCCGAGCCTTGAGCAGGTTGATCATAGGTCGTGCCCCGCGTAGGAAAGGTTGAAGCTTTTGTTGCAGACGGGAAAATCCGAGATCGCGCCGCCGCGCATTGCCATGGCGAGTGCCATCCAATTATGGAGCGACGGGTCCGTCACCTGGTAGGCGATCACCTCGCCGGCGGCATCCGTGAAAGCCGCGTGGACCGTTTCGCCGCGCCATCCTTCCACCATGGCCACCGCCACTTTGCCAGGTTGCCGCGGGCCGATCTCCGCCCTGACGGGGCCCGAAGGAAGCGCCGGCAGGTGTTCCTCCAGCAAGCGGAATGACTGCTGTATTTCCAACCATCGGACCATGGCGCGGGCGTAGACGTCTCCCGATGCGAGCACCTGCACGGGCACCTGGGCGAAACGGAAAAAGCCGGAAGGATGATCCTGCCTCACGTCCCGCTTGCAACCGCTGGCGCGGGCAGCCGCGCCACCCACGCCCAGCAACTCGGCCGGGTCCCTGTACAGA
>JAEMPZ010000073.1 GCA_022759065.1 Acidobacteriota bacterium
ACAAAATAGTAATTATGTTAGAACTCCAACAACAGTTAAATGATTCTACAAATGGCGAGCCCACAACGCCGAGGCGTACTTAATGTACGTCGCAGGTGCAAGAAGGTAAGAGAGCGAGAAGGTTCATGCACCTTTCTCACTCTCTCACTTTCTCACTTTTTGACCCTTCTTTAATCGCTGAATGGGTCCCATGGCGGCATTGTTATGGGCTCTTGGGTCATGAGCTTCAGTATCTCCGGCGGAACGTATTTCTTGTTGATGAGGATCTCGTAAACGTTCGCGTCGAACCATGGGCTGGTTATGGTCCACCATCCCTCGCGGCCGCGCTTGTCGCCCCAGGAGTTTTCGACCTTCCACTTCACGGGCTGTCCGCCTTGCACGTCAACGCCGGTAAACACCATGCAGTGGTTGGGCGCGCCGTCGTAGTAGCGAAGCTGGTCTTCCTTGCTCATAGTGAAGTCAATGCCAAAAAGGTCGTTGTAGTCCTGAACCCCCATGTCCCACAGGCCCGTCTTTGTGTTGCGCTGGACGGATGAATTGCAGCAGAACCAGACCGCCTGGTCGTCCATGATCGAGGCGAGCGCCATCTTCTGCATGAGCGCGGTGGATATGTTGAGCGCCTCCATGTCGGGGCCGTCAGCGGAGTCCCGGTTCCAGGCGAAGCGCAGCATCGCGTTCTCCGGCTTGCCCGGGTAGTTGATAAATGAAACGTAGTTGTCCAAAGGCGCGCCCATGAAATCCTTGTAGAAGGACTGGGGCGTGTAGGTCTTGAGCGGGCTGACGTCATTGTCCTGGCTTTTGTCCTTGCCCTTGTTATCGCTCTTCTCTTTTTCCTTGCCTTCGTAGCGCCACTGGAAGGTCTGTGGAGGCTCGCCAAGGCAGAGGACGAGGACCTTGTAAACTTCTTTCAGGGTTTCAAGCTTGGCGCTCGCGATGGCTTCAGCCGTTTTGGCGTCGCGGACGGCCTTGATGCCTTTGCGCATGACGGTGCCAAGAAGGTTGTTCATCTGGTCGGTGTGGCTGGCCTGTTGCGTGTCCGGCATGACGTTATGCGGGACGACGCCGTAGCGATTCACGAGGTAGCGCACGTAGTTCCAGTCGCCGCCGTCCTCTATGGGCTTCTTGAGCAGCAGCTCGTTCTTGCGGCTGTCCGGCGGCTCGTTCTTGAGCGCTATCGCCAGTTCAAGCGTTCGGTTGGCCCGCTCCAGCTTGTCCCAGAACTGGCTGTAGGCTTGCGAAAGCTCGAAGTTTTCAAGGCCGTACCTCTTCATCACCTCCGGCTTCAGCATGTTGAGGCCGCCGAAGAGCCAGCAGCGCCCGCTCTGCTGTTGGTTGGTGATTTTTCCGTCCTTGATGACCTTCGTGAAGAGGGCGTCGTCCGCTATGGTTTTCTGATGGTCGGTAACCAGAGCGCTGATGTCGTTTTCGGCGAGGGCGTTCTGAACGGCCTTCAGATCGGGCGTCATCACGACAGACTGGCGGAGCTTTTCAATTGCTTGCGGGGTCAACGCCCCATCAGGAGATGGATTCTCCCCAGGACCCGGAGTGTACTGGGCAAGTAACGGCAGAGCCAAAGCTGACATCAGCATGGCGGCGAAACGAAAACGGATTGTCATATCGTCCTCCTTCAAGACAAGGGGATATCCTACACCATGAGCGGGACGAATGAAACGAATAATATTCTTTCCTTCCGGCCTGGAACAACCATCGCCAGAGGCATAACTTTCCATTGTGGAATTTCGGGCGGAATGATTCCCGCCGTAGTAGAATGGATCAAGCCGCCCGGAGCGGCGGGAGGTCAAATATGGCCCTCAGACTGTTGCAGGTGGACGCCTTCACGGACAAGCCTTTCGGAGGCAATCCGGCGGCGGTCGTTTTTCTGGACCGCGAACGGGCGCCCGAATGGATGCAGAGCGTCGCCATGGAAATGAACCTTTCCGAGACCGCCTTCCTTCTTGTGGAGGGCGACGGCTGGCGCTTGCGATGGTTCACCCCTTCAGTCGAGGTTGACCTGTGCGGCCACGCGACGCTCGCCAGCGCTCACGCCCTGTGGGAGGAGGGGCGCGCGCCCAAATCAGGCCCGATCCGCTTTTTTACCAAGAGCGGCGAGTTGCGCGCCGCCAGCCGCGATGGGGTTATTGAACTGGACTTCCCAGCCACGCCCGCTGAAATCGCGGAGCCTCCGGCCGAATTAGTGAAGGCGCTTGGCGTGTCTCCACAGTTTTGCGGCAGGACGCGCTTTGATTGGTTCTTTCTCCTGTCGTCTGAATCAAGCGTCCGCCTTCTTGTCCCCGATTTTAAAGCCTTGGGACGCGCCACCGAAAGGGGCGTCATCGTCACCGCTCGCTCTTCATCCGATGATTGCGACTTCGTCTCGCGCTTCTTCGCGCCGGCTGCCGGCATTGACGAAGACCCGGTTACCGGCTCGGCCCACTGCGCCCTGGGGCCGTTTTGGGCTGAGCGTCTCGGCAAGAAGACGCTCCAGGCGCGTCAGGTTTCGCGCCGGGGAGGCGCGCTTTCTGTTCGCGTTGACGGTGAAAGGGTCTTCATCGGAGGCCGCGCGGCCACAACAGTCCGCGGCGAACTGCTGCCTTGAAATCGCGGCCATGCCTCCTAGCATTAGTGGACGGCGACTGGAGAATTGTTCGCGTTGGCCATTCGGTGGCCATCAGCCTTGCCGTTACTCATCATCAAGACGGAATGGGCCGATAACTGCGCTCAAAGGAAGAGCAGCGCCGCGTGGTGCCCGTACTGCAAGAGCGGCCGAACTGAACTCGTCCGGCTCGAAGTTGTGACCCTGGGCATCAATGAAGTCATCCCACTCGATGTGGTCGGCCACCCAGCCGCTCCCTTGGGCCGGTATGTCGTGAGCAAATGCCTTCTCTCCGCTGGCATTCTTGGCCAAGACTACAAGCTCGATTTTCGCGGTGGGGGACTCAATCTTGAACCAGATTGTCATGCCGTCGAAATAGTTCCAGCGGCCGATGTCTGGAAACGTCCACAAGCATTCAGCGTCAGCAGAAGCCAGTCTCACTGATAATGACCTGGCAATGTTGGTCTTCGGCGGGCCGTTCATCAAGAGAGTGAACGACGCCATGCCGGAGGTCTCGCAGCTCGCCGCGTTTTCAAAGGTCTCCAGATAAACCGGCGTACCGACGAAAGGCGGAGTGGACGCCGGCCATGCAAACTCACCGTCGTCCAAGCGGCCAACCGAGAAGAGTGCGGCCTTGAAGGTCATCGGCGTTTCAAGCTGTTTCTGACAGCCGAAGGCTAACCTCACGCGCAGGTGTTTCGCTGCTTCAAACGAGGACTTCCCGCTGTTGAACAGGGCAAATGGGATGAATACTTGGTGGCAGGAGGGATCCCTCGTCGAGAGCCCATACTTGAAGGCCTCGCCGGTCCCAGCGTCTATGAGCGCGAAGTCCACATACCTGCTCGTGCCGTCGGGCTGGAGAAGCAGGCCCACGCCGGCGGCGTGATCCCAGCCCTTCGTGCTGGTTTCGTCGCTCGCTATTTCACCGGCGGCGCCAGCTGGAAAGAAGGCCTTGATGGCGAGCGCCTTGCCTTTTCCGATTTGAATTGACGAGAGCGTCGCTTGCGCCTCTTTGCTGGAAGGGTGCCAGGCCAGGCTTGGGGA
>JAEMPZ010000216.1 GCA_022759065.1 Acidobacteriota bacterium
GTGAAGAGGTTAAGCGTTAAGAGTTAGGAGTTAGGAGTTAGGAGTTAAGAGTTGAGGTACTGCTATTTTTTAACTCAAAACTCAAAACCCAAAACTCAAAACCTGTCCCGTTCGCGTCACGTTTAACGCGCCTCACCCTTTACCCTTAACCCTTAACCCTCCGTGCCCTCCGTGTCCTCTGTGATCTCTGTGGTGATAATCTTTCCTTTGTGACCGCGCGCCACGCGAACTACGGCGAGGGCATGGGTGTGATAAAATGGTGATCTTAGAGAGCTTGTAGGTGCGGGCCCTCGTAAGTTAACCGAAGGAAAGGAGGCGTGATGGCGAACCAGTCGGAAAAGAAGAAGGCCGAAGGGTGCGTATCGGCCGCAGCGGGGCCGCTGTCGGACAAGCCCGACGCCGCCCCAGAAGGCAGTGGCGTGGACCGCAAGGAGGTAAAGCACATGCAAGTGACCGTTGGCAAAAAGGCTCCCGACTTCGAGGCGTCGGCCTTTCACGAGGGCGGGTTCAAGAACGTGAAGCTTTCAGACTACCTGGGCAAGTGGGTTTTGCTCTGCTTTTACCCGGGCGACTTCACATTCGTCTGACCCACCGAACTGTCGGCGGTCGCCGACAAGGCCGATGCATTCAGGAAACTCGGCGTCCAGGTGCTCTCGTGCAGCACCGACAGCCGTTTCGTTCACAAGATCTGGCAGGAACAGGAACTCTCCAAGATGGTAAAAGGCGGCTTCCCCTTCCCTATGCTCTCCGACGCGGGGGGGAAGATCGGTTCCGTCTATGGGGTCTACGACGAAACCGCGGGCGTTGACGTCCGGGGACGGTTTATCATTGATCCCGACGGAGTCATCCAGGCCATCGAGGTGCTCACGCCGCCGGTGGGCCGCAAGGTAGCCGAGTCCATCAGGCAGATTCAGGCATTCCAGCACGTGAGGGCAACCAAGGGCGCCGAGGTGTGCCCGGCAGGCTGGGAGCCAGGCAAGCCAGTCCTCAAAGTGGGACCCGACCTGGCAGGCAACGTCTGGAAGGTCTGGAAGCCGAACGAGTAACCCCTATTCTCAGGGAAGCCACGGGGGCCTCCGCCAAAAGGCGGAGGCCCTCCAAGCCTTATTCCAACCGAACCTGGATGGCCTCGCCAGGGCGAAAGCGGGTGGCCAGCTCAGGGAGCGGGCCTCCGAACTCGAGAGCAACATCGTAGACGCGGACCCGGTCCGCCTCTTCGTCGGTCTCGAATCCCGAAAAGGAGCAGCGCCGTACGGTTCCGAGAACCTCGGTCTCGCCGTCTTTGAAGGCCAGCCTCATTTTGTAGACGGCACCGACGGCCAGCCTTTTTCGCACGCGCAGGAGAATCCCGCCAGAAGAGATGTCAAAGACCTGGCCCAGTACATAGGCTCGCACGCTCGCGGCAGCGGGTTCCTCCAGCTTGACTCGCGGGCTCTTTCTGCGCTCGTCGCTCATGGCATCAAGCCTCCGAAGTACTTTAGCTTGATCTCAATGCTTCATCAACCGCTTTTCGAACCAGCTCTTTCTCTGCGACGGCGGGTTCGGTGATGTGGCCCTTCGTCTTCATCTTCTTGTTCCAGAGCTTCGCGGTGGCGATGGCGTTCTCGTTGCGGGCCCAGGCGCGGCGGGCGATTCCGCCGGTGACGTCCCAATCGAGCGCGGAGACGATGACCTTGTCAACGCGCTTGGAGCCGTCGAGGACGAGGCCGAAGCCGCCGTTGAAGCACTTGCCTGTGCCGACGCCGCCGCCGTTGGAGAGCACGGCCACGGTCATGCCGCGCGCGACGTTCCCCGCCCAGCACTGGTGCGCCATGTCGGATGTGAGCGCCGAGCCGTCGTAGATGTTGGCGGTTTCGCGGTACGGCGAGTCGGTGCCCTGGACGTCGTGATGGTCGCGCCCCAACATCACCGGCCCGATCTCTCCGTTGCGGACCATATCGTTGAACTTGAGCGCGATCTTCACGCGCCCCTCAGCGTCGGCGTAGAGAATGCGCGCCTGCGTCCCGACGACGAGCCGGTTCTTCTTCGCGTCCCTTACCCAGTGGTAGTTGTCGCGGTCCTGCCCGCGCCTGTTGGGGTCAATGCAGGAGGCCGCCGCGGCATCGGTCTTGTCGAGGTCTTCGGGCTTGCCTGAGAGGCAGACCCAGCGGAACGGGCCGTAGCCGTAATCGAAGCAGAGCGGTCCCATTATGTCCTCGACGTAAGAGGGCCATACGAAGCCGTCGTTCGTGTCCACGCCGTTCTTCGATATCTCTTTGACGCCGGCATCAAAGACCGCTTTCATGAACGAGTTGCCGTAGTCCCAGAATCGCGCGCCTTTGGCCGTCATGCGTTTCAGCACCGCGTAGTGGCGGCGAAGGCTTTCGTGGACCTTCTCCTTGAAGGCCGGGAAGTCGTCGCGCAAAAGCGCCTTCGCCTCTTCGTAGGTCAGCCCAGCCGGCGTGTAGCCGCCCTCGTAAACGGCGTGGCAAGAGGTCTGGTCGGAGATGAGTTCGGCCGGCCAGGCGCGCGCCTCGGCGTATTCGAGCATGTCAACGACGTTGCCGTGGTATGCGATGGAAAGGGGCTCGCCCTTCGCGAGACCTTCATTGACCCAGCGCTCGATTTCGGCGAGGTCCGACGAGACCCTCTGGACCCATCCCTGTTCGTGGCGCGTCTTGATCCTGCTCATGTCCACTTCCGCCGTCACCGAGACGGCGCCGGAAATGTCGGCGGCTTTGGGCTGCGCGCCGGACATTCCGCCAAGGCCGGAGGTCAAGAAGAGGTGGCCTCGAAGGTTCTTGTCCTCCGGGATTTTCAGGTAGAGCCTGCCGGCGTTCAGGAGCGTGATGTAGGTGCCGTGGACAATGCCCTGCGGGCCGATGTACATCCAGCCTCCGGCCGTCATCTGCCCGTAGTTGACGCACCCCATCGCGGCAAGGCGGTGAAACTCCTCCGGCGTGTCGAACATCCCTACCATCAGGCCGTTGGTGATGATGACGCGCGGCGCTTCGGGGCGCGATGGAAATAGGCCGAGCGGGTGGCCGGAAGAGACCACGAGAGTCTGCTTCTCCGTCATCTCGGCCAGATACTTCTTGATCAGAAGGTACTGCATCCAGTTTTGGCAGACCTGGCCGGTCTCGCCGTAGGTAACCAGCTCGTAAGGATAGAGCGCCACGTTGAAATCGAGGTTGTTGTCAATCATTACCTGGATGGCTTTTGCCTGGACGATCTTGCCGGGATACTCTTCGATCGGCCTGCCATAAATCCTTCCTTCCGGCCTGAAGCGGTAGCCGTAGATTCGGCCACGGGTCACAAGCTCTTCCATGAACTCTGGCGCAAGCTCATCGTGGAATCTTCCAGGGACGTAACGAAGCGCGTTCTTGAGCGCCGTTTCGGCGTCCTTGCGGTTGAGCCTGAAACCACGGCTAGGCGCGCGGCGAATGCCTTCCTGAAAGGTTTTCCTGGGCGGAAGTTCTGCGAAGTCGAGTTCAAATTTGCGGGCCATTTCATCCCTCCAAAAACAAGAAATGATTATAGCACCGGGGACCGAGAGAGTGAGATGGTGAAAAGGTAAGAGGGTAAGAGGGCAAGAGGGTAAGAAGGTGAGAAAGTCAGAGGGAAAAAAGTTAGTGAGG
>JAEMPZ010000126.1 GCA_022759065.1 Acidobacteriota bacterium
GCGCTCAATACCAATCCCCATGTTTGTTCACGCCACGATGGCACTAAGCGCCTCATCGAGGCTCGCCGGGTCTTCGACGTGCAAGAGCCTCCAGTCCTTGCTCACGCGCTTCGCCAAACCGCAGAGCACGCTCCCTGGCCCAACTTCGACGATCGTGTCCACTCCCTGATCTTTGAAGAAAAGCATCGTTTCCCGCCAGCGAACGGGGCTGTCCACCTGCTCCTTGAGCCTTTCGCGCGCCTCTTCGCCCCCGCAGATTGGAGCCGCCGCCACGTTGGCGACGACCGGAAAACGCGGGGCATGAAAGGCCATCGCGTCAAGAACAGGCTCCATCTTCGTTCTGGCGCCGCGCATCAGGGCGCAATGGAACGGGGCGGAAACCGGAAGCATGACGGCCTTTCTGCACCCGCGGCCTTTCGCCAATTCAACCGCCCGGCTGACGGCCGAAGCGTGGCCCGCGATGACTATCTGCCCCGGCGCGTTGTCGTTGGCCGGGGACACGACCTCGCCCTGCGCGGCCTCGGCGCAGGCCCGCGCGGCCTCTTCGGCCTCGATCCCCATGAGCGCTGCCATCGCGCCGACGCCAACAGGAACCGCCTCCTGCATGAAGGCGCCCCTCTTTCGCACGGCGCTGAGCGCCTCTTTAAAAGAAAATGTCCCCGCCGCGACGTGGGCGCTGTACTCTCCGAGTGAGTGGCCCGCGACAAAGGCAGGGGCGATGTCCGGCTTCCGCGCGGCAAGCGCGCGCCATGCCGCGATTGAGACTGCCAGGACTCCAGGCTGCGTGTTTTCGGTGAGATTGAGCGAAGCTTCCGGGCCTTCCCAGAGGAGCTTGAGAAAGCCATCTCCCAGGGTCTCCCTCGCCTCATCAAAAACGGCCATCGCTTCGGGAGAAGACTCGGCGAGGGCCTTGCCCATCCCGACGTATTGCGAAGCCTGACCGGGGAAGACGACTGCCAGTTTCATGCTAGCCCCTTACACATCTTTGTGACCTTTGTGCCTTTGTGGTGATACGGCGATTGGGCCTACCAGCGAACCAGCGCGGAACCCCAGGTGAGCCCAGCCCCAAAGGCGGCGAACAGGAGAACATCCTCCTCTTTGACCTTTCCGGCCCTAACGAGTTCGTCCAAGGCGATTGGAATCGAGCCAGACGACGTGTTGCCGATTCGGTCAATGTTCAGATAAACGCTTTCCGGGGGCCATCCGAGCCTCTCCGCGACCGCCGATATGATTCTGGTGTTGGCCTGGTGAGGCACGAACCAGCGCACGTCCGCTGGCGTAAGGCCCGCTCTCTCTATTGCTTCCCGGCATGTTGCTTCGAGCGAGCGCACGGCTATCTTGAATGTCTCGTTCCCCTTCATCTTTATCGTGTGAAGGTTCGCGTCAATCATCTCGTGGCTGACCGGTATCCGGCTGCCCCCGCCTGGCAACGTAATAAAATCGGCGTTTGAGCCGTCGCTGTGTATCGAAGTGGAAAGCAGGCCGTGGCCGCCTGGTTCGGCGCTAAGCGCCACCGCGCCGCAGCCATCTCCAAACAGGACGCAGGTGGAGCGGTCCTTCCAGTCCAGGAACTTGGAGAGAATCTCTCCGCCGATGACCAAAATCCGCTTTGCGCCGCCGGCTCGTATAAACTGGTCCGCTATCGCCAGGCCGTATATGAAGCCGGAGCAGCCCGCCTGGATGTCAAAGGCGGCGGCCTTTCTTGCGCCCAAAATATCCTGCACGAAGCAGGAACTCGCTGGAATGGGCTGGTCCATCGTGACCGTGGCCAGGATGATTAGGTCCAGCTCCGAAGCGGACATGCCGGCCATATCAAGCGCCTGCTTCCCGGCTTCGGCGGCGAAAAGGCTCAGGGACTCGTTTTCGGCGGCGACGTGCCGTTCGCGGATGCCGGTCCGGGTGGTGATCCACTCGTCGCTGGTGTCCACCATTTTCTCGAGGTCGAAGTTGGTGAGAACCTTCTCTGGAAGAGCGTGGCCGGTCCCTCTAATTCGCGACCGAAGATTTTCCATTTGGGATTTCCTTTACGCGGGAGCTGATCCGCTCCCCGATTTTCTCGTTCAGGCCGGCGGCGCAGAAATCGCGCGCGACCTTGAGGGCGTTCATGATGGCCTTAGGCTTGGAACGCCCGTGGCAGATGACCGTCACCGCCCTGACGCCGACTAAAAGCGCGCCACCGTACTCGGCGTAATCCATCTTGGCCTTCAAATGGTCAAAAACGGGCCGCGAGAGAAGGTAGCCCAGCTTCGCGCGAAGGGAGGAACGGAACCCCTCTCTCAGGAGGCCTCCGATGTATTCGTAAACCGCTTCTCCGGTCTTCAAAACCACGTTGCCAGTGAATCCGTCCGTCACCACGACGTCCGCCGCCCCTTCGAAAAGGTCGTGCCCCTCGACGTTGCCGACGAAGTTCAGGCCGCTTTGCTGGAGGAGCTTAAACGCCTCCTTGGTGAGGTCGTTTCCCTTGATGTCCTCCTCGCCTATGGAAAGAATGGCCACCCTGGGATCTTGCACCGCGAGCATCTGGGACGCGAAGATGCTTCCCATGATGGCGAACTGCTGGAGGTGAACGGGCTTGCAGTCGCTGTTGGCTCCGACGTCCAAAAGCAGCGACGCGCCTTTGCGGTGAGGCAGCCACGTCGCCAAAGCGGGCCGTTCGACGGCTTCTATTCCGCCGATGACGACCTTGGCGGTCGCCATGACGGCGCCAGTGTTGCCGGCGGATACGAGGGCCTGGGCTTCCCCGGCCTTGACCAAATCCGCGGCGACGCGCAGGGAGCTGCGCCGCTTCCTTCGGATCGCCACCATGGGCGGGTCGTCCATGGCGACGACCTCCTCGGCGTGTACAACCCTCAGTAAGCCAGCGGCCTTGGCTTTTTCCAGTTGGGCCTTCAGCCGAGGTTCGTCGCCTACCAGGATTGTCTCGACGCCGAAGCGCCGCCGCGCTTCAATAGCGCCAAGGACCTCCGGGATCGGGGCGTGGTCCCCGCCCATCGCGTCGAGAACGATGCGAATGGGCATTGCCGCCTCAGGCTTCCTTCACCTTGAGGACTACGCGCCCGTCGTAGTGGCCGCACGCGGGACATACGCGGTGCGCCCGCTTTTTCTCGTGGCAGTTTGGGCATTCCACCAGCCCTGGCAGGGTGATGGCATCGTGCGTGCGGCGTTTGTCTCGGCGCGTTTTGGAATGGCGTCGTTTGGGATTCGGCATCGCATTACTCCTTTCGGGGGGTTGAAAGGCCCACTAGCCCGGACCATCTCTGGTCCACTTGAGAAAGACAGCCGCAAGCGCCCTTGTTGAGATCGGCTCCGCATTCGGGGCAGATGCCGCGGCAATCTTCTTTGCAAAGGACCTTTTCAGGTATCTCCAAATAGATTTGCTGGCTTACCAGCTCTTCTCCCGTTACGTGATCTTCATCAACGTAAACGTCTTCCGTCTCTTCGAGAGGGATCTCTGCCTCTTCCTCGGAAGGCGCCGCTGAGGCCGGATAATAATTGATCCTGAAATGCGCTTCGCCAGAGACCTTGACCTCATAATGTTTAATTTTACGGTATTTAAGAGTGTAATGGAGGTATCGGATATAGATG
>JAEMPZ010000261.1 GCA_022759065.1 Acidobacteriota bacterium
GGCTGCCCGGTCCCCTCCGCATGAATAATGGGGCCTTCGCGTGAAGAAGTCAAATGGATGTTGTACAATAACGCCTTCAGGGATTCCTTGAGGGACCCGATTTGGAGGATATAAATGGCGAAGGAGCGCGACGAGAAGGCGGTCACACCGAGAAGCGAGGATTACAGCCAGTGGTATCAGGACATCGTCCTGAAGGCCGAGATGGCCGACTACTCGCCGGTTAAAGGCTGCATGGTGATTCGCCCGAACGGCTATGCGCTGTGGGAAAACATGCAGAGGGCGCTTGACTCCATGTTCAAGGCGACGGGCCACGTGAACGCCTACTTTCCGATTTTTATCCCGATGTCCTTCTTGTCGAAGGAAGCGGAACACGTGGAGGGCTTCGCGAAAGAGTGCGCCGTCGTCACCCACCACCGCCTCGGCGCGGCGCCTGGCGGCGGAGTGCAGCCAGACCCGGACAGCCTGCTCGAAGAGCCGCTCGTCGTGCGCCCCACCTCCGAGACCATCATGTACGCGATGTACGCCAAATGGATCAAGAGCTACCGCGATCTGCCTCTTTTGTTGAACCAGTGGGCCAACATCGTCCGCTGGGAGATGCGGACAAGGCTCTTTCTGCGAACGACCGAGTTTCTCTGGCAGGAGGGCCACACGGCTCACGCGACGCACGAAGAGGCGTGGGAAGAGGTGATGCGCATCCTCGACATCTACCGCCGTTTTGCCGAGGAGTGGATGGCAGTGCCAGTGCTCACGGGCGTGAAGAGCGATTCCGAAAAGTTCGCGGGCGCCTTGAAGACCACTTGCATCGAAGCGATGATGCAGGACGGAAAGGCGCTTCAATCCGGCACGAGCCACGACCTGGGCCAGAATTTCGCCAAGGCTTTCGATGTCAAGTTCCAGGACGAGAAGGGCGGCTGGCAGTACTGCTGGCAGACGAGCTGGGGCGTTTCGACGCGCCTGATCGGCGCTCTCATCATGGCACACAGCGACGATCAGGGGCTCGTCATCCCGCCCAAGCTCGCGGCCACGCAGGCCGTCATTGTGCCCATATACCGCGACGATGCGGGCAGGGCCAAGGTGTTGGAGGTTGCCGCGAGGCTGAAGGCTGATTTTGCCGCCGCGGGGCTTGGAGTCGTGCTGGATGACCGCGAGAACCTTTCACCCGGTTTCAAATACAACGAGTGGGAACTGAAGGGCGTCCCCGTCAGGATCGAAATCGGCCCGCGCGACGTGGAGCAGGGCGTCTGCGTCGCGGTGCCACGCGTTGCCACGCGCGAGTTGCGCGAAGGCGAGAAGCGGCAGAAGGAGACGCTGCCGCTCGCGAGTTGCGTGGGCGCACTGAAGTCACTGCTGGACGATCTTCAAAAGGCGCTTTTCGCCAGGGCGCTCAAGTTCCGCGAGGAGCACAGTTACCGGGCCGATGATTACTCCGCCTTCAAACAAGACATCGAAAAGGGCGGCTTCTTCTACGCCCACTGGTGCGGCTCGGCGGCCTGCGAGGACAAGGTGAAGGAAGAGACAAAGGCCACGATCCGCTGCATACCGTTCGACGGCGAGAAGGAAGAAGGGCGATGCTTCGTCTGCGGCGCGCCCAGCCAACAGCGAGTCGTTTGGGCAAGGGCGTACTAAGGGCGGCGGAGAGTGGAGGGGGGCGAAAGAAGAGCAGTTATGAGTTGTGAGTTTTGGGTTGAGAGTTCAAATAAAATTACCAAAACTCAAAACTCTTAACTCTTGACTCCTAACTCCCAACTAGGGCCTCATCTTTCATTCATCGCCACTCATCCTAATGGCGGCTGCTGCCTTCTTACATCCAAAGTTAGCACCGCATTACAAGCGCGCGCCCATGATCGCATGAAGGATACCGTGGGGTTGCCGTCCGGCCTCTCCGCCTGGGCAACCGCCTGCTGGCTGGTGCCAAGGCGTTCTGCGAGTGAGGCTTGTGTAAGTCCGGCTGCCTCGCGGGCTTCCCTCAGCAAGTATCCTGCTGGCGTTTCTTCCCACGATGGCAGTTTGCCCCATCGCCGCAGTGCTCGCCATTCGGCGTAGCTTCTCGGCTTGCGACGAAGAATCAAAGGAGAAAGCGGCGGTAGGGATTTTCCCATGCTCCGCGCGCGATTCATTGCCTTGTCCCCTTTAGCGCCCAGCTTTCCAAAGCCTTTTGGGAAGTCCTGCCTCTGGCAAAACGAAGCAGCGACGCCAGCGCCTTATCAACGCCGCTCGCTTTGGCCCGCTTCATCAGCCGCTCAAGGTCCAGGTTTCTCGGACGCTT
Source organism: Acidobacteriota bacterium (assembly GCA_022759065.1). GTDB lineage: Bacteria > Acidobacteriota > UBA4820 > UBA4820 > DSQY01 > JAEMPZ01. Next base: position 2,267 of record JAEMPZ010000261.1, read on the forward strand.
GCGCCACAGCAAGAAAGCGTTTACGCCGTCAACAGCGGAATGCCAGAACACCCAGGCCGCAAGCCTGTCCACTAGAAGATCCTCGAAGCTTACGATCAAGATGGAGTGCTTGCCTACACGCCGCCGCTGCGATTCCTCTTGCGGGGCTAAAGCGCGGCTTGGAAACTCCAAATAGAGTTGGGCGGCCTCATGCACCAAATGCCGCCCATGGCGGACGAACCCTTCCGCTTCAAGAGAACGCAACGCCTCAGGCGTCAGCACGCCAGCAAAGTCAAGGTCTCCAGTCACGTAAGCGCCGCCGGTGTAAATCTCGACGGCCCCTCCACCCACGAGGACCGGCACGACGCTTCCAGCGCAAAAGCTCTGCACTAACGCCACAATCGCTGCGGTACGAACGGGCCCTTCAGGCATCGCAAGGATCTTGGCAAGAGACATCGCCGCCTCCGAATACAATATATATCTTGTTTGCACCGAACGCAAGTCGCGCCCTGGAGCGTCTGGGGCGAGGGTGCGCTCGCGGCCCGCCGAATCTTACGCTACAATGCCCTGGAAGGAGGTCGCATGGCGGCGGCTGGGAAAAATCATTTTTACGCCTACGTAATGGAGGGCCGGCAGGGAATCGTTAAATCGTGGGCCGAGTGCGAGGCGAAGGTGCGCGGCAAGAGCGCGCGTTACAGGGGTTTCGTCACTTTCGCGGAGGCGAAGGAGTGGCTCGCCTCCGGGGCGAAGTACGAGGACAAGGCCGCCTTTAAAAGAGAGGCCGCTGAAAAGTTGCCGAAGGGCGCGGTCTACTTCGACGCCGGAACGGGGCGCGGCGTGGGGACGGAAATAGCAGTGACGGACGCCGAGGGGATCCCTCTCCTTCACCTTGCCTTGCCCGAGAAGGAACTGACCGAACGGGGCACGCACATTTTGCCGGAAGGAAAGACCAACAACTTTGGCGAACTCTTTGCCTGTCTGTGCGCCCTCAAAGCCGCTATGAAGAGTGGTTCAAACAAGGTCTGCGGCGACAGCGAGCTGGTGCTCAAGTACTGGTCCAAAGGCCACGTGGCCGAGAAGACCCGCGAAAAAGACCGCGAGTTATACTCCCTTGCGCTCAAAACGGCGGCGGAGCGGAGCCGGTTCGAAGCCAAAGGCGGGCGGCTAATCCACGTTCCTGGCTCGCTCAATCCGGCCGATCTTGGCTTCCACCGCGACTTACGCCTTCCATCATTCCCCGTACCTTTTGCAGCCTCCGTGGTTGACAGAAAGAGGCCGGGCGGTTAGAATAGCTAGAGGGCGGTGTAGC
>JAEMPZ010000189.1 GCA_022759065.1 Acidobacteriota bacterium
CCTAACCCCTGACGCCTGACGCATTTATCCCTTGCCTTCCTTTGTGTCCTTTGTTTCCTCCGTGCCCGCCGGTTCGCAAGCTACGGAAGGTCCAAACCCGGGCGGCGCTTTCTTTTTGTTTCCCCTTCTATTCGCCTTTCTCCGTGTCCTCTGTGCCTCTGTGGTAAATGTTTTTTCTTCTTTCGACGACCGAGCAACGACGGGCGACGAACGCGCATGGATTCGCGCGTCCGTCAACCGTCGTCCGTCTATCGTCTGCCGTCCGCCGTCTGCCGTCTTACTGCCAGTCGCCAGTAACTAATCACAAGTCATGCCCATAGTTTATCCTACGGGCACGACGGCGGTCGGGCGGCCGTCCTGGCCCAAGGCGACCATGTGAAATACGCCGCTGGTGCAGAGGGTGCGGACTCCGGTGCCGGGTTGTTCGCGGTACATGTCCACTCGAACGTTCATGCTGGTGCGGCCCACGGAGGTGATTTGCGCTTCGACGAGGGCGACCTCTCCCTGAAGAACGGGAACATGAAAGTCGAGGCGCTCGATGGAAGCGGTGACGCTGGGCCTGCCGCACAACCTCATGCAGGCAAGGCCGGAGGCAACGTCCATCCATTCAAGGGCTCTTCCGCCGAAGAGGCTGCCAAGCGGATTTACGTCATTCGGCATGATGAGGTGAACCGTCGTTACGCGGCCTTTTGAAAGATCCACGGGAAGCCTCCTATATGCGCGGTCAACCGGCTTCAGATTCAGGCAGGAGGGAGGCCTGCATGAAGAGAGCCGGAGTTCCATCCTGATAGTACGAGGCCTGGCGGCCCCTGACGGCGAATCCGTATTTTTCGTAGAGCGCTATGGCGGCCAGGTTGGTTTCCCTCACCTCGAGGTGCATCTCCAGCGCCCCGTTGGCGCGGGCGTAGCGCATGACGTGGCGCAGCAATCTCTCGCCGTGTCCGTGCCCCTGAAAAGGCTTGGCCACGGCTATGTTGATCAAGTGTGACTGATCGTACATGACCCAGACGAACGCGTAGCCGGCCACCTCGGAGGAAAGCTCGATTATGAAGGCGGCGCAAAATGGGTTCTGGTTCAGCTCGAAGGCCAGCGCGTCAATAGACCACGGGTTCGGAAAGGTGGCCGCCTCGATGGCGCTGACCGCTTGAAGGTCATCCTGACACATCGGCCTTATGTGCGCCTCATTAAGGCGCGGAAAAGAAATGACCATAGGCCGTCCCTATGGCAGAGGGTTTCCAGTTAGCCGCTCGTACGCGTCGCGATATTTCTGGGCAGTCTTGTTGACCACCTCGGATGGAAGGTTCGGAACAGGCGGCTCCTTGTTCCACTTGATTGAGAGAAGATAATCGCGCACGTATTGTTTGTCGAACGAGGGCTGCGCGTGGCCGGGCTCGTAGGCGTCCTTGGGCCAGAAGCGGCTGGAGTCGGGCGTGATGACTTCATCGCAAAGGATCAGGTCGCCGTCCAAAAGGCCGAACTCGAACTTCGTGTCGGCGATGATTATTCCGCGAGCGGCGGCGTAATCGGCGGCGAAGGAGTAGATGGAGATTGCCGTGTCCCTGACTTTTTTCGCAAGCTCCTCGCCGAGAAGCGAACGCGTCTCGGCGAAGCCGATGTTCAAGTCGTGGCCGCTCTCCGCCTTCGTGGATGGCGTGAAAATGGGCTCAGGCAGTTTGTCGCTTTCGCGAAGGCCGGGTGGAAGCTTGATGCCGCAAACCGAGCCGTCCTTCTTGTAGTCGCTCCAGCCCGAGCCTGAAATATACCCTCGCACGATGCATTCGATGGGCAGCATCGTGGCCTTTTTGGCCAGCGTGAACCTTCCATCGAGAATCTCCTTGTGGGGATTGAGGGCGGCGGGAAGGTCCCTGGTGTCAACGCTCACAAGGTGGTTCTTGACGATATGGCGGGTCTTCTCAAGCCAGAAGGCGGTCAGGAGGTTGAGGACGCGCCCCTTGTCCGGTATTCCGTTCGGCAAAACGTGGTCGAAAGCCGAGAGCCTGTCGGTGACGACGATCAATAAATTGTCGCCGAGGTCGTACATGTCCCGAACCTTTCCTCTGGAAAGAAGCGGGGCCTCCTTGAAATCGGTGGAAGTCACTATCTGCCGCATCGGTCCTCCCTCTATGAAGAACAAGTATGAAGGATGAAGGCTCATCTTTCACCATTTCCTGGCGCCTTGGTGTCTTGGTGGTGGCTTTGCTGCAACAACGGCGGGCCCGAAAGGCACGTGACGGCGACGCGCCGCCCGTCGCGCTCGACGGTTACGCCGGTGGCGCGAGAGGCCGCCGCCGCGAATTCAATCGCATCCCTTTCGGTGTCCCACGCCGTCGCCCAATAGAAACCGGTTGAACCATCGGCGGCTTGGAATATCGAGAAGGCGTCTCCGCCCCATCCTTCGGCGGCGCTCTCCGCTTCGGCGGCCGGAACGCCCCACGCCTGCAAGATAAGCCTTGTGTCAAATTCCCCCCAGACGCTCCCGAAAATCCGCCGCTTCAACTTTAGCGGGGAATTGGCCGGCGGTTCGGCCTTCAACGCCACTGGAGGGTCGTTGCCGGCCAGGTACTTTTCAGGATGGAGCACCTGTTCCATCGAAGCGGGGGGATGGCGGTAGAGGTCGTCCACTCCCTTCTCTCCGCGTTTGGCTTTTACCTCCTTGACCAGCTCGTAGCCGGCGAGGTAGGAGACGAGCAATTCTTCCTGAATGTAATCGGGATAAGAGGGAAGAAGCTGTTTCCCTATGGCCATGGCATTTGAAAGATCGGACAAAAGCTCTATTTGAGCGTCCGTCATTTTTAGCGCGGTGGCGGCATAGCGCGCCATGACATAAGTCGCGTCGCCCTCGACGACGCAGCGCGCCGCGCTGGCCCTGTCGCCATTAGAGGCGTCGTCCAGCGGAAGCGAGAGCAGGTTGAAGTGCTGGTCCGTCAATGCGTGGTCGAGTTCATGGACGACGAAGACGTCGTGGGTGGAAAAGCCGTCTGGCAAGATGAGTCCCGACAGGCCCAATTCGTCGTCAATTTCCGAACCGGCATCATTGGAAACGTAAAGAACCTTCGCGCGCGGGTCATAGAGGCCGGCCACTTGCGAATCCAAAAGGCCGGCAAGGGTTCGCTTCATGTCCATTTTTCTGGGGATCAGGCCGAAGGCTTTCAGCGCCGCCACTTCGTTGGGCCAATCCGGCGCCGATGTTTCAAGATCGAGTTGGGAGGCCACGGCTGCCCTGATGCCCGCCTGGTCAACTGCTCGAACAACGACCGGCGACTTGAACTTCAGGCCCCGCAGTATTTCGACCTGCCGTTCGAGCGGGCCAAGATCCGGCGCCGCCGCCTGACAGCCCAGAGCCAACGACAACGCGAGAACGAACAGCGCGCTCCGCCTCATGGCGACATTGTAACGGGCGTTGCAACATTTGGCAACGTCCCCAATCCCGCGATGAAACTGCAACGGCACCCCCAAATGCCTATTAGCACGTCGTTTAGCGAAAAATGGTTGTTCACCCAAAAGGGATTGGGGAGCCATCGAGCCGAAGGCGAAGAGGGCA
>JAEMPZ010000220.1 GCA_022759065.1 Acidobacteriota bacterium
GGGGCGATGGCCCCCAATCCCTTGTAGGTGAACGGCCATTTTGACTAAACGACGTGCTCATCGGCATTTGGGGGCACCGTTGCACTTTCATCGCGGGATTGGGGTTGCTCTAGTCCGGGAGGGGGGGTGGTGATATAATCATTCACCCGGGACATTTGCGGCCGGACATGGGAGGTAGCTGAGATGGCCAAGTACATTTTCATTACGGGGGGCGTTGTTTCGTCTTTGGGAAAAGGCATCGCCGCGGCATCCATAGGAAGGCTGCTGGAATCCCGTGGGTTCAAGGTCACAATCCAGAAAATGGACCCCTACATCAACGTGGACCCCGGGACGATGAGCCCTTTTCAGCACGGCGAAGTCTTCGTAACCAACGACGGCGCCGAGACGGACCTCGACCTTGGCCATTACGAGCGCTTCACGTCGCAGGTCTCCTCCCGAAGCAACAACTATACCGCCGGCAGGATTTACCTTCAGGTCATCGAGAAGGAGCGCCGGGGCGATTTTCTTGGCGGAACGGTTCAGGTCGTGCCGCACGTGACGAACGAAATAAAAGAGGCGATCAAGGCAAACGCCAAGGATTTCGACATAGCCATCGTCGAGGTCGGAGGCACGGTCGGCGACATCGAGTCGTTGCCCTTCCTTGAAGCATTGAGGCAGCTTCAGTTGGAGCTCGGCCGCGCGAACGCCGTCTTTATCCACCTGACTCTGATTCCCTTTATCAGAGCGAGCCATGAACTCAAGACCAAGCCGACTCAGCACAGCGTCAAGGAGCTGAGGTCCATCGGAATTCAGCCGGACGTCCTTCTGTGCCGCACGGAATATGCCATACCGCGCGACATGAAGGCGAAAATAGGCCTCTTCTGCAACGTCAGCGAAGAGGCGGTCATCACCGCGCGCGACGTCGAACACGTTTACGAGGTGCCTTTGTACCTCGCGCAGGAGGGGCTCGATTACATCCTCCTTAAATATCTTGGCCTGCCGATGAACGAGCGGCGGCTCGAAAAGTGGGAGGAGTTCCTGGAGACGCTGAAGCACCCGGAAGACACCGTGACGATAGGCGTCGTCGGCAAGTACACGCAATATGAGGATTCGTACAAGAGCCTCCGGGAAGCGCTCATCCATGGCGGCGTTGCCTCCAAGCTCGGCGTCAACCTGAAGTGGGTCGAAGCCGAGGACATCGAGCACGAGGGCCCGGCAGGCCCGCTTGCCGGCGTACACGGCATCCTGGTTCCTGGCGGCTTCGGCGAGCGGGGCGTGGAGGGCAAGATAAAAGCTGCCGCGTATGCCCGCCAGAACAAAATCCCCTATTTCGGGATTTGCCTTGGGATGCAACTCGCGTGCATAGAATTCGCCCGCTCGGTGGCGGGCCTTCTCAACGCCAACTCCACGGAGTTCGACGCTGGCACGCCGCACCCCATCTTCTTCAAGCTGCGCGACCTGCTCGGAGACGACACCTACGGCGGAAACATGCGCCTCGGCCATTGCCCGTGCGATCTCTCTGAAAACTCGCTCGCCTTCAAGGCTTACGGCGTCTCCCGCATTGACGAGCGCCACAGGCACCGCTACGAATTCAACAAGGCGGGTTACATGGATAAGCTGAGCGCGGCGGGGCTGAACTTCACGGGCCTCTCGCCGGACGGCAAATTCGTTGAAGTAGTCGAGCTGCAAAACCACCCGTGGTTCCTCGGATGCCAGTTCCATCCCGAATTCAAATCGCGCCCGCTCGCTCCGCACCCGCTCTTCAGGGACTTCGTCAGGGCTTCATACCAGAACAGAATCGAGCGCGAGGGCAAAGGATGAGCCTTCAGGCCATCTCCTCTTTCGAACTGGCGCCAGGCGTGACCGCCGGAGGCAATGCCCCCCTATTCATAGCCGGCCCCTGCGTAATTGAGTCAGAAGCCCACGCGCTTGCGCTGGCTCTTCAACTGGCGTCGTGGCGCAGGGAGATGAGGCTGAACCTGGTTTTCAAAGCCTCGTTCGACAAGGCGAACAGGACCTCGATGAAAAGTTACCGCGGCCCCGGCATGAAAAAGGGGCTTGAGATTCTCGCTAAGGTCAAGCGCGAGACCGGGCTGTGCATCCTTACTGACGTGCACCTGCCTGATCAGGCACAGGAGTGCGCCAAGGTGGCGGATGTCCTTCAGGTGCCGGCGTTTCTCTGCAGGCAGACGGATCTTCTGGCCGCGTGCGCCCGAACCGGAAAAGCCGTCAACGTAAAGAAGGGGCAGTTCCTTTCGCCCTGGGACATGGCCCACGTTGTTGAGAAGCTGGTTTCAAGCGGCTGTAGCAAAGTGCTCCTTACCGAGCGCGGCACGAGCTTCGGATACAACAACCTGGTCGTTGATATGCGCTCCATAGAAGTAATGCGGGGCTTCGGCTTCCCGGTGATTTTCGATGCGACGCACTCAGTCCAGTTGCCGGGAGGGGCTGGCGGGGCGTCCGGGGGCCAGAGGGAATTCATCAGGGTGCTTTCTAGGTCCGCCGCCGCCGCCGGCGCGGACGGCTTCTTCATGGAAGTCCACGAGGCGCCGGAGCGCGCGCTTTCAGACGGCCCAAACGCCCTGCCGCTCCAGGATTTCCCCGGCCTTTGCAAAGTGCTCCAGGCGTTTCATCGCCTTGCGAGGGAGGGCTCCCATGAGCCACGAGATCGCGCGCCGCGTCCTTGAGGCGGAAGCCAGGGCGCTGAACCGCCTGAGCGAAAGCCTCTCCGAAGATTTCGGCAAGGCCGTGGCCAAGATGGCTTCCTGCGAAGGCCGCGTGGTCGTTACCGGCATGGGAAAGAGCGGGCTGGTCGGCCACAAGATTTCGGCCACGCTGGCAAGCACGGGCACGCCCTCGTTTTTTCTCCATCCTGCCGAGGCTTTCCACGGCGACCTGGGCATGGTCAAGCCGGAGGACGTGGTCCTGGCCCTCTCGAACAGCGGGGAGACCGAGGAGATCGTCCGCCTCGTCCCGTTTCTAAAACGCCTTGGCGCCTGCGTGGTGGCCGCGACCGGCTCGCCGGCCTCAACGCTGGCGTCGCTCTGCGACATTCACATCACGGTGCCGATTGACGAGGAGGGCTGCCCGTTGAACCTGGCGCCCATGGCCTCCACGACGGCGCAACTCGCGCTTGGCGACGCGCTGGCCGCGGAGCTAATGGAGAAGAAGCGGTTCCAGCCGGAGGACTTCGCGCAGCTTCACCCGGGAGGCAAGCTGGGCAAGCGCTTCATGCGCGTCGGCGAGCTGATGCACGCGTCGGACGCGTTGCCGCGGGTGCTTCCCGCCACCTGCATGAAGGATGTCATCTACGAAATATCCGCCAAAAAACTGGGGCTCGCGGTCGTCGCAGAGGAGGATGGCACTATCCGCGGAATCATCACGGACGGGGACATGCGCCGTCTTCTGGAGCGGCATGGCGGCGCTCTTTTGGAGAGAAAAGCCGCCGATTGCGCCAACAAAAATCCCCAGACCATTTCAGCCGGGGCGCTCGCGGCTGAGGCGCTGCGCATGATGGAAGAGCGCAAAATCACCGCGCTCCTCGT
>JAEMPZ010000231.1 GCA_022759065.1 Acidobacteriota bacterium
CGCCTTCGCCCGATGCAGTATGGACAACCACGTCCTCTACGCCGCGCCCCTCCTTCTGGAGCCTGGAGGCGAACTTGGCGGCCTCGTCCGCCGATGCGCCTTCGAGCACAAGGACGATCTGCCTGGTGGAAGAGACCTCCTTCGCCCACTGCGCCGTAATCTGGCGGATGATGTCGTTGCCGGCCACGGTTGCGGCCTGGCGGGATGCCTGGGCCATTCCCTCTTCGCCGACGTGGACCGCCTTGCCGCTGCCGCTGGACGTTCCCAGCACGTGGCGCGTGTCGGTCTGGATCGCCTTGAGCGACAGGCTGGCCTGGAATGAGACCAGGTTCGAATTGCCCACGTTGCCGCCTGCTCCGCCCTTCAACGCGCCGAGTATGACGACCTCCGCTCCATACTTTTTCAGGAGGTCAGACTGCGCTTCCTCCTGCATTCCGTAGAATCCTTCCTGGAGGTTCCCGGTGTCAACGACGTTGAAGCCCTTGTCCTTGAGAAGGCGCAAAAGCGTCGCCGAGGCTTCCTGCCCGTTCTCCTTGAGGGCGACGGCGACTCTGGGCATTTTCATCCTGCGCATGAGGATGCCAAGAGAACTGAGGTCCTGCTCCAGGTTGCCTTCGTTGACCTGAGCCTCGATCGTCACGTTGTAAATGTTCGTCTCCTTGTCGGCCTTTTCTGAGACGATCTTGTAGCTCGAAATGTAGCCGGCTGTCTGGGTGTAGATCTTGTCCGAAAGCAACTCGTTGTTCTTGACCAGGCTTTCGGAGTCAACCATTGTCCCCATGACCTGTTCGACCGCGCTTCGCAAGGCGGATTCGACCGCGCGGTCCCTTGCCTGGGCCGCGTCGTTGTTGAGAATCGCCGCGCTGCCAGTGGCGGTCACCGTTTGCTGAGCCGCCGCGGCGACCGCGAAAGCAAGGGCGGCAAAGACAAAGATCGCTCTCATATTACGCATGTTCGGCCTCCTTCTTGCGCCCCAGGACCCTCATTATGGGGATGGGCGCGCTTTTGCCCTTTACCATGACCGGTTCCATTTTTTCCACCATATATCGCTCTTCAAGCCCGTCAATCGCCGACGCGGTTTGCTCGGAGAGGATCACTTCGTCGTGCTGAGCAAGCCCCTGCAAGCGCGAAGCGAGATTGACGGCGTCGCCTATTACGGTGTAGGTCCAGCTTTCCTTCGAGCCGTGATTGCCAACTACCACCGGGCCGGTATTGATTGCTATCCCGATATGAAGAGCCGGAAGCCCCGCCTGCGCGAAGCGGGCACGCAGGGCCGCGGCTCTCTCCTGCATTGAAACGGCGCACTCAAGGGCGCGCGCGGCGTGATCGGGCTGGTCCGCCGGGTCGCCGAAGAAGGCTAGCAGCGCGTCTCCTATGAACTTGTCATAAGTGCCGTCGTGGGCGAAGAGCACGGCCATCATTTCGGTGAAATAGAGATTAAGAATTTCGGTCACTTTCTCCGGGGGCAGTTTCTCGGAAAGGCTCGTGAACCCTCGGATGTCGGAGAAAAGAATGGTGAGAATCTTCTTGCGGCCTCCAGCATGAACCAGGCTTGGATCGGCCAGGAGCCTTCGCGCGATGTTCGGCGACACGTATCGTCCGAAGAGCCGCTCTATGTCGCGGCGGGCTGAAAAGTCCTTGTAGCGGTGGTACGCAAACGAGCTTCCCGCGTAGGCGCCCCACGAGAGAACCATGGAAAAAAGCGGAAGGGCCAGCCCGTGCCTTATGCCTACAATGCCGGAGGCCAAAAGCACGCAAGCGCCGGACGTCCAAAGCAGGGCTGACGCAAAGGGCCGGAGAGGAAAAACGGCGAGAACCGCCGCGGCCAGCGCCAGGAGCCCCAAGAGCCAGGAAGCGGCTTTGGGCGACAGCGACGCTATTGACTGGTTCTGAAGCAGCGCGGCAAGTGCCTGGCCGTGGACTTCAACGCCGGCCATCGAGTGCGTCGAGATCGTCTTCATCCCGAACATTTTACCGGCGGCGGCTGGAAGCGGCACGGACTTGTAATCCTGCGCCGCGGCCCTTGTATTTCCGATGAGGACGACCTTTCCGGAAAGGTCCTGGAGCGCCTTCTGCCCATGGAGAAGGTCAATGAATGAAAGGCGGGCCAGCGTGCCGTCGCCGCCACGGTAAGGGATCAGCCACCGTCCTTCGCTGAGCGGGTAGGAATGGCTCCCGACCTTAAGGCCTCTTTGCCCCAGCTCCAGCACAGGCGCGGAATCGGGGTACCACATCCGGCGGGCGCACTCAAGCGCGAAGGGGAGGCGCTCGATAACCAGGCGGCCCTCTTGAACAGCCGTATATGGAGGCGGCAGGCCGCGAAGGATGCCGTCCTGGTCCAAAATAAGATCAATCGAACCAAGGCCGGCAGCCTCTTTTCGGAAACGGCTTATCGGGTATGAGCCTTGCGCCGGACTGCAAGCGAGGACGCAATCTGCAGAGGCGATTGCCTTTTCGAGCGCCGCGTCCAGAGCGTCGTCTTTTGGAGAGAGAAGAAGCAGGTCAATTCCAATTAGGGCCGGATGGCGAGCCCAAAGTGCCGTAATCGCCTCCGCCAGTTCCGCTCGGCTTGGGTCGTGGCCGAGGGCCGCAAAGGTCGGCTCGTCAATTGCCACGAGAACAACCGGAGCATCAGCCGGAACGGGCCTTGTCCTGAGAAGCCTGTCGTAGATGAACCGCTCCGCTGGCGCGGTCAGGGTCGTGGCCCAAAGAAGCGCCACGGCGGCGCCTGGCAGGAATATGAGCGCGAAGAGGGCCAGCGGCTTTTGTGACCGCAACGAACCTAGCTGCATTTCGTTATCGCCTGCTTAGAACAACTTCTCCGTTGCACGGGACCGTCAACAGACGGCTCTCTACGCCGCCCACGTCGGAACGGACGACCACTACGACGTTGCCGGACGAAAGAACCCCGTTGGCCGCTTCGGCGTCACGCAGTTTCTGAGCATCCTCGGGAGTTATCACGAGGTCGGCCTGCAGCCCGCCTTCTGCTCTCACGGCGTGGATAGTGAGGACATTCTCCTCGCCGTGCGGCCTCTTTGGCGGAGGGGTTCCCTGGGCCAAAAGGAATCTCATTGGATCAACGACGGCGAGAGGAAGGAAAGATGGGGCCAGGGATGGCGAGGCTCCGGTTTGTTGCGAACCGCCTTGAGGGCTTACGTATCTGGCTATGGTCTGGTGTTTGGCGACATCCGGCTTGACCGTGGCTACGCTGTACACCGGCTGGCCTTTTTCATCCTTGACCTTGGGAAAGAGCGCCGGTTTGGCGCCAGCTTTGGTCGCGTCAATGCGGACGGAGGCAAAAGAACTGAGCGAAGAGACCTTCGGCTTCGCTGGTTGCCCCTCGGTGGCCGGCTTCGACGCTTGCGGTGGCGCGGGTTTTGGCTCCGGTTGCGGTTGGCCTGCCTCGGCGGGTGCCTGGGGAGGAGTCGTTGTCGTTGCCTCCGGCGCGCTTGGCGGCCGAGTTTCCTCGGCCGCG
>JAEMPZ010000101.1 GCA_022759065.1 Acidobacteriota bacterium
GGCCACGGAAGAAGAAAGGCTGCCGCTTGGCGCGTGAGCGCCGCGACGCCGCTCGGAAGCCCGATCCCATCGCGAAACACAAGAAGGAAAACCGAGGGCGCGAGCAGGAGAGCCATCGCGGCGGTTATCGCGGCGTTGAGCATGAAGGTGAAGTTGCGCAGCGTCCTGTAGGAAGCGCGGTCCTCGACAAGCGCCACGGCGGCGCTCATTATGAGGATGATCGGCGATTCCAGGAGCATCGCGAAAGCAAAGGCGACGCCGTACGCGGCGAGATTCTGCTTGGGCTCGGGCAGCCTCGCGACGACGGCCGCGATAAAGGGGCCCTCCACCGACATCATCAGCCACGTCATCGCCAATGGCAGCCAGAAGCGAAAAATGGCTTTCTGGGACAAGGCTTTCAAATCAATCTCGGCGCGTTCCACGACACCCCCAGCGTTCCCAAGCGTAGCCCGAATCCGCCCGCCTGGCAAGGCAGGGCATGTTACCCCGTGGCTGTCACCCCATGGCTTTACTTGCGAAGAGCATCTCACACGAGGTCGCGTGGGCAAAGCAAGCATTAAGGTTGAAGTATGAAGTGAGGTACTTCGCTATTCTCTCAACCCCAACTTTCTTCCTCCCCGATCTCCCAGGCCTCCCTGTCAAGCCACATGCCGTCACGGTTTGACGAGATCCCGGGTTGGGCGCATTGAGACTTGTTACGCCGGCATAGGCCAGCGTCGCAATGACAGCCCCGGAATGACGCTGGGCGGGCCCCTGGTTGCGGGCGCGTGGCGCTGGTTGTATGCTAACTGGGTGAGCCGGCTGCGCGTTAGAGCAGGACCGGTTAAGGGGATGTCACCATGGACCTTGAAACCGTCCGCGCGATTGTTTTAAAGCACATGGCTGGCACTGGCGCCGCCGTTTATCTTTTCGGTTCGCGAGCCAACGGGCGACAGAGCGAGATTTCCGACGTGGACGTTGGCGTCTTGCCTCGCGCGCCGTTGCCGAAGGGGTTATTGGCTGATTTGCGGGAGGCGCTTTCGGAAGCGAACGTTTTGTGCGAGGTGGACGTCGTTGATTTGAATGACGCCCCAGAGGCCTTCCGCAAGCGGGTTGTTGAGGAGGGCATTTTATGGATCGCCTGAACATGGCTCTTGACACCGCCCGGCGAGCGCTCTCGACCCTTGAAGAACTTGCTGGGGGCGGCAGCCCCACCCTCATCGAACGGGATGCGGCTATCCAACGGTTCGAATACACCTTTGAAGCCACCTGGAAGCTATTGTCCCTCTATCTGCGCGACCGCGAAGGCGTCGTGGCGGCGTCGCCCAAGAGCGCCTTCCGCGCGGCTATGCGGGCGGGGCTGTTGGCCGAGGAAGATGCCCGCCTCGCGCTAGACATGGCGGACGACCGTAACCTAACTGTCCACACCTATATCGAGGAATTGGCGGCAAGGATTTACGCCCGCTTGCCCGCTTACGCCGCGCTTCTTCGCCGCGTGATAGAAACGGCCAGCGCGCCGTAGCCGTCCCCCACCCGCGCCAACTTTGCACTCAATGGGCAGAAGGACCTATATTGTATGTGGGACGGAAAGTGGCTTAATCCTTCCGCCCAGCGCTTGGCCTAAGGAGGCTGCGATGAAACGAGCAATTATTCTTTTAGCTGTCTGCCTGGCCCTCGCGGCCATGGCGTTGCCGGCATCCGCGCAATCAAACTACTCAGCCTCCAACTATTGGCTTTTCTTCGGGAACGCCGCCAACCCCTATGCCTTCCAGGTGGATCTCTGGCCGTGGGGAATGCCATTCCCGTTTGGAGGGGAGAGCTTCTTCGCTGATGGCCCAAATCCTTTCAGCGCCGAGTGGGGGCCGTTGGACGCCGAGTGGTTCTGGCCTCAGTGGCGGATGTGGTGTTTGGCGGTCGGCGACCCGCTTTTGGTGCCGCCCGGCCCACCTTGGGCCTACCCCTATGGCTGGTGGGGTTATCCATACGGGACTTTTGCGTTGGCTCAACCGCCGGTCCCGCCCCCTCAGATCGTCTTGCCGGTGTCTCATGAGCGCGGACAGAAGCCCCCCAGCATCGCCAAGAAGCATGGATGGAACCATTCTCCAAGCCGTCCAGGCTTTCCTTCACGAGGCGGAGGTTTTTCCCGGCCCTGCACGCCACGGCAGCCATCATTCCAGCCACCCATGAGGCCGCCGTCATCATCGAGGGGCAACGGGCGCTGATTGGCAAACGGCCAAAGTCTCCAGCCTCTGGCGCGAGCGGCCCATGTTGTGCCATATTATCTTCGCGGCCGGGCACTCTGGCGGCGGAGGTTGAGATGCAATTCCGAAAAATGGGCAAGACCGGGCTTGAGGTATCAGCGATCGGCTTCGGCACGTGGGCCGTTGGTGGCAACATGTGGGGGCCCCAGGACGACAAGGCCACGCTGGAAACGTTCAGCCGGGCGTGGGATCTCGGCTGCAACTTCTTCGATACCGCGGCCGTTTACGGCGACGGCCACAGCGAGGAGCTTCTGGGGCGTTTTATGAAGGCAACGCGCCACAGGCCGATCCTCGCCACGAAAATTCCGCCGCTAACTTACGAGTGGCCTGCGCGCGAAGGGACAAAGCTTCGGGACGCCTTCCCCAAAAGCCACATAGCCGCTCAAACGGAAGCGAGCCTGAAGCGGCTAAAGGTTGACCACGTCGAAATCCAGCAGCTTCACGTCTGGACGAATGGCTGGGCTGCCGAGGACGAGTGGTACGAGGCGATGCTTCGGTTGAAAGAACAGGGTAAAATAGGGTTCATAGGCATTTCGCTGAACAGCTTCGATCCAGACTCTGGCCTTGAAGTCGCCCGCCTTGGGCGCGTTGACGTTTTCCAGGTCGTCCACAATATCTTTGAACAGGCGCCAGAAGACAACCTCTACCCGCTGTGCCTGGAAAAGGGCATCGGGGTCATTGACCGGGTTCCCTTTGACGAATCGAGCCTGACCGGCAAGCTCTCGAAGACCACTCAGTTTCCGCCCGACGACTTCCGGGCGCGCTACTTCAAGGGGGCGCGCCTCTCGGAAACGGTGGACCGCGTCGAGGCGCTCAAATGGCTCGTGCCCGCCCATGCCGCCTCGATGCCAGAAGCGGCGTTGCGCTTCTGCCTGAGCCACGAAGCCGTTTCAACAGTCATTCCGGGGATGCGGAGCGTCCAACAGGCGGAACAGAACCTTGCCGCCGCCGACAAGGGGCCGCTGCCGAAAGAAACCCTAGCCCGCCTTCGCTCCCACAGGTGGGACAGGCGGCCGTAGCGCCAGCGCGAGGGAAAGACGTAACGGCGTAACTGAGTGACGGGGGTATCGGAGTAAAAGAAAAGTACCGCCAACCCCGACACGCCGATACACCGACACCGCGTTCAGGCGCGGGAAGATTCACCACCAAGCCACCAAGGCGCCAAGACACCAAGGGAAGAATCACAGGGAGGACGGGGAGGTAAGGGAGGAAGACAGGCTGTAGGC
>JAEMPZ010000128.1 GCA_022759065.1 Acidobacteriota bacterium
GGTTGGTCACCAGCCACCAATCACAAGTCACTTGTCACGGTTCACCACGCCATCTAGGATTTAGGACACAATACCCAATTCATGGCATTCCCTGGCATTCGGGGGTATAATATTAGCAGTGGGAGATGGGGAGCCTGCTGGTTCCCTCGAAGCTTTTGAACAAAGATAGCCTGCTCGGAGCGCAATTCTTGAAAAGTCAATGCTTATTCGTAGCCGTTTTGTTCTGGGCTGCCTTCTGTTCAGCCGACGGATTGTCCGCGCAGCAAAAACTTCCCCCGGCGGGCGGCGCTGGCCTTGTCGCGCCTGACGCAGCCGCGCGTCTCGCGGCGATAATGAAGGTCACGGACCAGAAGGTGCTGGCCGAAGCGGCGGCCAAGGATGCGGATGCCCGGGTCCGATTTGAAGCGGTCTCTCGCCTTGAGGACCAACAACTCTTGGCCCGAATAGCGGTGGCGGACGCTGATCAAGACGTACGGCTAAAGGCCGTCGCCGGACTCACCGACCAGGAACTTCTGAAGCGTATTGCCGGTGAATCTTCGAGCGAGGCCGTGCGCGTCGCGGCAATTTATCGTTTGGATGACCAGCAGGCAATAGAGGGTTTTGCCCGCGACTCGAATTGGGTTCTGCGAAAGGCCGCCGCGGCCAGGACCAGCGATAAAGTGCTCCTTCTGAGCCTGGCGCTGGACGACGACGACCCATATGTGCGGGAAGCTGCCGTTTCCCGCTTGGAGGACCAGGATCTGCTTGCACGGATAGCACTTGAGGATAAGAGCAAGATGGTTCGCTACGCAGCCCTCAAGGGAATTTCCAACCAGGAGGACCTGGTCAAGGTGGCGCTTGGTGACAATGAAGGGGAGATGAGAGCCCTCGCCATTCCGCTGATCACGGATCCAAACAAACTCTTGCTGCTCGCGCGCCGGATAACGGATTCTGGAACCAGAACGGCCATTTTTGCCAGGATGAGAGACAAAGAACTTCTTGCTGCTGTCGCGAGGCAGGAGCCGGACCAAACACTTAGGGCCTGCGCCGCGGCTTTTTTGACTGACCAAACCATTCTTGAGGACTTTGCTCTCGGCGAGCCGAACCAAGAGGTCAGGATAGCGGCCATCAGGAGGGTCACTGACCAAGCCATTGTCGCGAATGTCGCATTCGGCAAAGCGGCGCCGGAGATTCGCAAAGCGGCGGCCGCGCGCCTTGCGGATCAATCGCTTTTGAACAGGCTCGCGCAGAAAGACAGGTCCTGGGAGGTTCGCCTGGCCGCGGTGAATCTGCTGTCCAACCAAATGGCCCTGAGCAAAATCGCCGAGAGCGACAAAGACCCGCGGGTTCGCGCCCGCGCGACGGGAAAGCTTGAAGATCAAGCGCTCCTGGCCCGCGTGGCCTTGAACGACCCCGCGCCGGAAGTTCGGCGCGAAGCCGTGGCAAGGATTGTGGATCAATCCCTGCTTGAAGGTATTGCGCGCAGTGACACGGATGAGGGCGTCCGAAAAGCATCTCTCTACGCCATTACGGGGCCGGCCCCCGATTTTTTCGCTGGGCGAGCCTTGTCTGACCCGAGCCCGCCAGTTCGCGCCTGCGCGGTTTCGAGGCTTGAGGATCAGGAGCTTCTCCACAAAATTCTTCTTGGCGATAATAGCCCGTCGGTGCGCGAGGTCGCGCTGAAGCGGATATATGATCCAGCTATCATCGAATCCGTTGCCATGAATTATCCCGACTGGACGATTCGGGCCGAGGCCGCCGGCCGCCTGACAAGCACCGAGGCCTTGGCGAACGTGGCGAGCATGGACGCGGACGAAGACGTGAGGCGAGCCGCCCTTGACCAGATTCAGGACGAAAAGGTGCTCTCCAAGATCGCCGGTTCCGCGCCTCTAGAAGCGGCAAGAAAACAAGCGGCGCGCCGAATTCAGGACCAGGCCATTCTTGAAGAGCTTGCTGTCACGAGCGATAAAGAGCCGCGGGACGAAGCAATAAAGCGCATTTCAGATAAGTCCTTTCTTATGAAAATGGCTGTTGATGCGGCGGATGGCCGGTGGCGGCGTGAGATTATCAGGCGCCTTATCGAACTCGATGGACAACCGTTAGATGAGAGAAATCTCGAGATTCGAGAGATCCTTATGGACTCTCCAATCAGAGCGAGCTACGGCGAGCTCGCCATGAATTTCAGCCTGGACGCCAACGAGCGGCGCTACGAAAAAGAGGCCGATTCCGCCGGGTCATCGCCGCAAAAAGGCAAGGTGCTCGTGGAACGGGCGGGCGTGGAGATCAACAAAGACGGGCATGTTCTTTTCAAGAAGACCTACGTTGGAAACAAAGCCAGAAGGGCTGAGGCTTTCTGGCCAGGGCTTCCGGCCGTTAAAGGGTACTTCGTCAAGTTCAACAGGGCGGAAATTGATTATCTGGAAATCTGCTCCGCGCTTCTGGAGCCTTTGGACAAGGCATCGGTCGAAGCTGCCGCGGCTTCACGCAATAAATACGTCAGAACGGCCGCAACGAGGCTGCTTGATTCTTGGGGCGGGTCCAAAACGGCCGAACCGGTTATAGTTGAAAGCGAGGTGGTTGACGATGACTAGGATAATCACGGGCAGATTAGTGTTTGTTATGACCATCGTTTTTCTTGTATCCGTCGTGCCGATTGCCCAGGAGGCGCCTGGCGCGCTGGATACGAGCGGGCCGGTTTACGTGAGCAAGCCCGTGGTGCCAACGCTGTCCAGGCCGTTCCGGGATTTGCCCGATTTCACCCCAGACCCGAACCTGTTCGGCCTGGAGATGAAGAGGCGCGAGGACTACGGGTTTATTCCTATAGAATATCCACACGAGCCCAAAGTGGATCCGCTGGTGAAAGTCCAGCAACAGAGGGCGCTAAATACCGCTAATGACAGCGCCTTTGGCACCTTGATTTACAACTACGACGGACAGAGCTCCACGGTATCTCCGCCGGATACGACGGGCGACGTGGGCCCTGGCTATTTTCTTCAGGCGACAAACCAGTCGGTGTCAACGGTTGCCTTCATAAAAAAGAGCACCGGCGCGTTTACCACTAAGACGCTCCAGAGCCTGGCCACGTCGTCGCCGTGCAGCAAAGGATACTGCGACCCGGTTGTTATCTACGACCGGGCGGCCGACCGGTGGATATTGTCCGAACTTCCAAGCACCACGGGAGACGTGTGCGTTTATGTCTCAACCAGCGGCGATCCCCTGGGTACGTACCAAGCATACACCTTCGTGGTGGAAAGTAGCGGTACCGATTATCCGAAGTATGGCGTATGGCCTCAGAATGGCAACGGCGGTTCTTACCTGCTGGGAGTCAACGCATCATCCAAGTCAGGCTACTGGGACCTGTTTGCTCTCGACCGCGCAAAAATGCTCGCGGGCCAGCCGGCCACATTCCAGAAGTTCCAGGTTCCGTATCTGGCCAC
>JAEMPZ010000023.1 GCA_022759065.1 Acidobacteriota bacterium
TCGGTAAGGGTCTTCGCCGTGACCGTGCCGTAATCATCGCGGACGCTGGTTTCTATGGAGGCGCCGATCCGTTCGAGAAAAGTGTCCATCTCGTCGCCGCTCATGCTCTTGACGCCGCCGGTGCGCTGCACTTCGCCGAAAAGTTCCGCAAGGGCCGGCTTGTCCTGGGGCTGGGCCAGCTTTCCGCCTTTGACCAGGGCGCGCATCGAGATCACTGGAAGCTCGTGGTCCTCGATGAGGATGAGCTTTATTCCGTTTGGAAGAGTTTCGCGCGCCACCGCCGGCGCTTTAATGGGATTGAGTTTGGGGTACTTGAGGTGGTCAACCACCTGCTTGCCCAAAGGCGCCGGCTTGGAAGCCTGCGCCGCGAAAGGAAGGGCCGAGAGGCAAACAAGCAGAGCCGCCGCGACAACGGTTCGCAATATCATTTTCGCTTTCATGGACATCTCCTTACTTCGCGGCCTGGGCGGGAGTGGTTTCGATCATGCCCACCGTGCGGTTGTTTTTGACAAAGGTCTTTTGCGCCACGCGCATGATGTCATCGGCGCTGACCGCGTCAATGCGGTCGAGCGTCTTGAACATGTCGCGCCAGTCGCCTTGAAGGTTCTGGGAGAAGGCGAGCTGCATAGCAAGGCCCATGTTGCTGTCAATCGAGTCAATGAAGTGCATTTTGGCGCGCGCCTTGACGCCTTCGAGCTCTTCTTTGGAAACCGGTTCCTTCTTGAGGCGCTCGATCTCCGCGTAGATCGCCTGCTCGCACTCGGCGTTGGTCTTGCCTTTGTTGGCCACGCAAAATATGCCGAAGATTCCCGGGTACTTCTGGCCTTCAATCGAGGCAGCGCTTTCGACGGCCAGGGCGAGTTTCTTTTCCTTGACGAGCGAAGTGTAGAGGCGCGAAGAACGCCCGCCGGCAAGGATGTCGTTAATCACGTCATAGACCGGGTCGTCCGGGTCATTCACGTCGGGGCGGTGGTAGCCGATGATTAGGAAAGGCTGGGCGGGGTCTTCCATGATCAGGCGCTTCTCTTCGCGCTGCGGAGGCTCCGTCGTTATCGGGCCCTCTGGCTTTGTTCCCGAAGGAATCTGTCCAAGGTACTTTGCCAGGATGGGCATTGCCGCCTTGGGGTCAACGTCGCCAACGATGGCAACGGTGAGGTTCTTCGCGCGGTAATATTTGTTGAACCAGTCCATCGCCTGCTGGCGGGTTATGGACTGAAGGTCGCTCAAGTGGCCTATAACCCACGAACGGTACATGCTGGCCTTGAAGGCCACCGGGAAGAAGTCGTCGAAGAGGCGGCCTATGGCCTGGCTTTCGCCCATCCGCTTCTCTTCCATGATGACCTCTTTTTCTTTGTAGAACTCGCGAAGGACGGGATTGGTGAAGCGGTCGGCCTCGAGCGCGGCCCACAGCTCAAGCTTGTTGGAGGGAAGCGAGTAGTGGTAGACGGTCTGATCAAAAGCCGTGAAAGCGTTGAGGCCCTCGGCGCCCTCCCGCTCGAGTATCTTGTCGAAGGCGCCGGTGTCTGAATACTTCTGGGCCTCCTCCTGCGCCTCCTTGAACGCGGCCTCGAGCGTCTTTAATTTTTCAGGGTCGGGTTTGGGACGGCGCAACCGTTCGGCGCGCAAGGCCATGAAAGCCGCGTCTTCCTTGTCCATCGCGGCCTTTTCCTTGGCATAGTCCTTCGTGCCGACGCTCGTCGTGCCCTTGAACGCCATGTGTTCGAAGATGTGGGCAAGCCCGGTGGCGTTCTGCTGTTCGTTCACCCCGCCAACGTCAGCGTAGGTGACGAAGGAGACCACCGGCGCCTCCGGCCTCGGCAAGATGATCACGGTCAAGCCGTTAGGCAATGTGGTCTCTACGACCTTCGCCTCGAGTTGCTTGAGCCCCGGGTCGCTCGCGAGGGCTGGCAGGGCGCAGAGCACCAGCGCGCAAACGCAAAACAATAAAACAAGGCCTCTATTCCGCATGAAGCTCTCCTTTCTTGTTTAGCGACTGACTCTGTTTTGGAGAAGAGACAATTCCCCCTTAACGCGACAGGGAAATTATACGCCTGCCCGCAAAGAAAAGTTTCCTCCGTGGCGGCGCGCCTTCGTCAGTGTGCTATACTTTAAAAACAGCGGCGGGCAAGGGCAAAGGCTGGCCCGCCAATGTATGAAGGGGGCTTATGGCCAAGCGTTCTGGCGGCAAGGACAAAGAGCGCTTTCATCCGCGCGCCATTGCGTCAGCCCTCTTGCCATTGCTGCTGTTTTCAATCGCCATCGTGGCCCAGAGCCTTGAAATAACATCGTCCGCTGACAGGCGGTCGCTCAGGGTGGGGGAGAGCCTCGTCTTCACCTTGCGCCTCAAGGGCCCAGGTTCGGCTATTGTCCAGCCCCCGCTTCCACCCATTGATGGATTGAAGCTTCAGGGGCAGTACCAGACCGTTGAAACCTCCCCGGACGGCGGGCGGATCTTCGCCTACCACTATCTTTTTTCCCCGACGCGCTCCGGTCACATCGTTGTTCCAGATTTGAGCCTCCGCATCGGAGGCCAGACGCGCACGGCTCCCGGTTTCGAAGTGGAGGTGGAACAGCAGGCCGAGGCGCAACCCCCAAGGCCTGTTCCAGTTGTCCCGGCGGCTCCCCCGCCAGCATCGGAAGTGTACCTTAGCGGCGAGCTTTCGGCTCCGAGGGCTTACGTCGGGCAGCCGGTCACCTACACGCTGCACCTGATCACGCACGCATCGGTAAGAAATTTTGAAATCACCAGGCGGCCTGACTTCCAGGGCTTCAGAAAAGTCGAGGCGCCGGAGCAGACCCCGCCGCGCTCGCGGCCCTTTTCCAAAGGCGGCCTGACTTTTCTCGACGTGACGGTTCTGCGCTACACCCTTTTTCCAATAGAACAGGGCGCCTTGAAAATAGACCCTTTCGAGGCGGTTCTCCGGGTTGAGTCTCGCGAAGCGGCTGGCCGCGTCGTAACAGCAAAAATCAGCGGCGGCCAGGCCGAACTGCAGACGATTTCACTGCCCTCCGCCCCCCCAGGTTTTTGCGGGGCGGTGGGCTCATTCACCTTGAAATTGGAGAGCGGCCCGCCCCAGCAAGCCGCCGTGGGGCAGCCATTCACGCTTGGCTATCGCGTTGAAGGCTCAGGCTTTCTCCCCGACAACCCTGTGCGATGGTCGGATACGCCCTTTTTTGCCACCTATCCGGCGACCTCGGACGACCAGAGCGCCTTTATGAACGGGGCCTTCGTTGTGAAGCGCGTTCTAAGCCTGTCGCTTCTTCCCAAGCTGCAGGGTGACGCGGTCCTGCCAAAAGCAACCCTTACCTACTTTGACCCCGGCCTGGGCAGATACCAGACGGCTGAAGTTGGTGGCGCTAGACTGCTCGTGCGCGGCACCGGCCTCGCTGGGGGACAAGACCTT
>JAEMPZ010000223.1 GCA_022759065.1 Acidobacteriota bacterium
CCTCCCTGTGAGTCTTCCCTTGGTGTCTTGGCGCCTTGGTGGTGAATCTTCCCGCACCTAAATGCGGCGTCGGGGTGTTGGCGTGTCGGCGTCAGCGGATTGTAAAAGTGCCGCGCATCAATTAAAATGGAGCCCTTGGAGGTAGAGATGGACAATCCCAAGGCCCCGGGGCCGGTTGAGTTCAAGATACAGGTGGACGAGAAGACCGCGGAAGGAACCTACGTCAATTTTCTTTCCGTATTCCATAACCAGGCTGAGTTCGTCATGGACTTCGGGCGGATAGTCCCTGGCAAGCCCGAGGTGAAGGTGATGGCGCGCCTCATCACGAACCCCATCGCCCTGAAACAGATTGTCATGACGCTGCAAGAGAACCTTGGGCGGTACGAAACGGCCTTCGGCCCGGTTCCGCTTGAGCCGCCCCATCCAACGCCCAAGGGCTTTGTACAATGAAGGTCGGCTGGTTCGGCGCCATTCTCATCATTCTCCTCGGGACCGTCATCGGCACCCTGTTGGGGCAGATCGTCGGGCTGCTCCTTCCCGGCGGCGCGGCGCACGACATCTTCTTCAAGGGAGTCTCTATAGGTTTAAAGGAACCGGTCCACCTGGACCTCTCGGTCCTTCAGGTGATATTCGGCATCACGCTCTCGGTCAACCCGCTGACCCTCGTGGGCCTGCTCCTCGCCATCTACCTGGTCATGCGGTTTGGGAGCAAATGACGAAGGTCATTCTAGCCTCGAAGAGCCCCCGCAGGACCGACCTTCTTGCCATGCTCGGCGTCGCCCACTCCGCCGTGCCCTCGCAAATTGACGAGTCCCCGCTGCCCGGAGAAAAGCCGGAGGAACAGGTTCTCCGCCTCGCACGCGCAAAGGCCGAGGCGGTTGCCGCGAAAAGCTCCGGCGACGCGCTCGTCATAGGTTCAGACACGCTCGTCGTCATTGGCGGCAAGACGCTAGGCCAACCCAGGGACGCGAGCGAAGCCAAGAAAATGCTGGCGATGCTCTCTGGCAAAACTCACGTCGTTTTGACCGGCATTTGCCTTGTTCGGCCCGGCCACAAAACGGCCGTTGGGCTTTCTGAAAGCCGCGTGACCTTTCACAAGATGTCGAAGCAGGAGATCGCCTGGTATGTCGCCACCAAGGAACCGTTGGACAAGGCGGGCTCGTACGCCGCGCAGGGAGTGGGGGCGATCTTCCTGAAGTCCATCGAAGGCTCTTTCCATAACGTCGTCGGCTTTCCGGTTGACCTCTTCGCAAGGCTCATCGAAGAGACCGGCCTAACTTTGCCCATGCTGCGCGGTGAATGCCGCAAGAGGGCGAGGAGACAGGATGGGAAGAAAGTAAGAAGGTAAGAGAGTAAGAGAGTTAAAGAATGGCAGGGAGGACGCGCCTCTCTCACTTTCTCACTTTCTCACTTTCTCACTTTCTAACTTTCTTCCGCTCTCCCTTTCTCGCTTGGTGGCTTGCGAAGGGGCGGGCTGGGCGCATAAAATAGGGGCGGAGGGACTCATGGACGCTCAACTGCGTGAGATTCAAAAGCGGGTTGATTCGGAATCGGCTATCGTCGCAAGGCTTTTGGACGAGGTGCGCAAAGTCATCGTGGGCCAGGGCGCGCTCCTGGACAGGCTTCTGATCGCGCTTCTCGCCCGCGGCCACGTTCTGGTCGAGGGGCTTCCCGGCCTGGCGAAAACGCTGGCCGTGAAATCGCTGGCCGGCTCGATAAACGCCCACTTCCAGCGCATTCAATTCACGCCCGACCTTCTGCCTGCCGACCTGGTCGGCACCCTCATCTACAATCCGAAAGAGGGGTTGTTCCAGCCGAAGAAGGGGCCGATCTTCACGCAGGTGCTTCTCGCGGACGAGATCAACAGGGCCCCGGCCAAGGTCCAGTCGGCTCTTCTTGAAGCGATGCAGGAGCGGCAGGTGACCATAGGCGACACCACCCACCAGCTCCCGGAACTCTTCTTCGTCATGGCGACCGAAAACCCGATCGAGCAGGAGGGCACCTATCCTTTGCCGGAAGCTCAGGTTGACCGCTTCATCATGAAAGTCACGGTCGGTTATCCTTCGGCGGAGGAGGAGCGTCTGATCGTCGAGCGCATGGGGCAAGGGACAGTCCCAACTGTAAAACCGGTGATCTCGCCGGACGAAATCCTCGAGGCGAGGCGCGTCGTGGATTCGATATACGTGGACAACCGGATCAAGGACTACGTCGTCAGGCTCATCCAGGCCACCAGGACGCCGGCCAAATTCAAGGTCTCGCAGGAGGGCTTCATCCGTTACGGCGCTTCGCCACGGGCGTCGCTCTTCCTGGTGCTGGCGGCCAAGGCGCACGCCTTCGTCAAGGGCAGGGCCTACGTGACGCCCGAGGACGTGAAGGCCGTGGGCATGGACGTGCTGCGCCACCGGCTGCTTCTGACCTTCGAGGCCGAGGCTGAATCGGTGACCGCGGAAAACCTCCTCGCCCGGATCTTTGAGAGCGTCGAAGTGCCGTGAGGAAATCTCCACAGTCACGCGCGGAGCCCATTGATGCTGGATATCCAAGAGATACTGAAGAAGGTCAGCCTCATCGAGATCAAAACCCGCAAGGTGGTGAATGAACTGCTTGCCGGGGAGTATCAATCAAGCTTCAAGGGCCAGGGGATGGAGTTCATGGACGTTAGGCCCTACCAGCCGGGCGACGACTTTCGAAATATTGACTGGAACGTAACTTCGCGGACGGGCAGCCTTCACGTGAAGCAATATCACGAGGAGAGGGAACAGACGATCATCTTCGCGGTTGACGTCTCCGGCTCGCTGCGCTTCGGCACGACCGGGCGCCTCAAGAGCGAAGTCCTCGCCGAAGTCGTTGCGCTGCTCGCCTTTTCCGCCGTTCGCAACCAGGACCGCGTGGGCCTGATGCTCTTTTCCAACGAGGTCGAGCTGTTCATACCGCCCCGCAAAGGCCGCGAGCACGTCTTGCGCCTCGTCCGCGAGATAATTTACTTCACGCCAAAGGGGAAGGGCACCGATTTCGACAACGCGCTGGCGGCGCTGTCGCACTTGTTCCCCAGGCGCGCCACCGTTTTTCTTTGCAGCGACTTCATCGAACTGCCAGGGCGCTCGCTCGGCGTCATGGCCAGGCGCCACGACGTGACGGCCATCGCCGTTGACGATCCCGCCGAACAGGAGCTTCCCAAGAGCGGCTGGATGGAGTGGGTGGACCCGGAGACGGGCCGAAACGGATGGTGCGACACGAGCAACAAGAAGCTCAGGGAGCGCTTTCTCGCGCTGCGGGCTCGCCAGCGCCAGCTCGCCCTCCAGCATTTTCGCAAGAACGGCGTGGACCTTATCACGCTCTCGACCGCCAAGGACGTCGTCCGGCCGCTCGTCGCCTTTTTCCGCAAACGCGAACGGAGGCG
>JAEMPZ010000010.1 GCA_022759065.1 Acidobacteriota bacterium
GAGCTACCAGCCCAGGCCGTCACAGCCACCCAGCTATCAGCCGAGGCCATCTGAGCCGCCTAGCTATCAACCGAGGCCCTCTCAGCCATCTCGGGGCGAACCTAGGCAGGAACCGGCGCCCCGTTATATTCCCAGCCGGCCGGAACCCCAGAACAAACCGTCGCACGATGAAAGCGGTTCCGGACGGGGCACGCATAAGTTCTGACGAAGAAACCTTTCTGATTGCTTTCTTGCCCTTAGGGGGCGGCCCCATCCGCCCCCCCATTTTTTCAGATCAGGTTCCTATGGCATAGGCCATCACCATTTGGGGGCGCCGTTGCAGTTCAATCGCGGGATTGGGGCTATACCGAATACCTGCGCATGCGGACGTTCAGGGCCATCGCCACAAGCATAGTCATGGAGAAGAGCGCCGAGCCTCCATAAGACAGGAATGGAAGGGGGATTCCGGTGGTCGGCAGAAGCCCCACGACCATGCCGGTGTTAATGAGGATATGGTACAAAAGCGTGAAGAAAGCCGCCGCGGCAAGAAATCGGCCCTCGGCATCTTTGGCGAGTTCCATCGCCGAGACGACGCGCAGCAGCAAAGCCACGTAAAGGCTCAAGAGCAGCCCGGCGCCTATGAAGCCGGTCTCCTCGCAGACCACCCCGAAGACAAAGTCGGTATAGGGCGCCGGAAGAAAATTAAGGCGGCTCTGCGTTCCCGAATAAAGCCCTTTACCCGTGATTTGCCCGCTCCCAACGGCTATCTTGGCCTGCATCACTTGATAGCCGGCGCCCTTGGGATCCAGCGATGGGTCGAGGAACGTCAAGACGCGTTCCTTCTGGTACGGCTTGAAAAAGGTGAACCAGCCAAGCGCGAAGAGCACAGCGACGGACACGAACCCCAGCGCCGCCCACTTCGCAAGCTTTGGCAGGTCCAAAGGGCTGACGAAGAGGACAGCCACGAAGAGTGGCAAAAAGGTGGTCGCGGTCCCAAAGTCGGGTTGCGCCGCCGTCAACAGCATCGGCAGGCCGATGATTCCGAAAAGTATCGCGATGTCCCGCCTTTCCATCTTTCTGCCCGCCAGGTCCTTGATGTACGCCGCGCAGGCAAGGGCGGCAAGGACCTTGGCAACCTCGCTCGGCTGCATGCTGTAGCCACCAAGGCTCAGCCAGGACCTTGAACCTGCGACGGCGTGGCCTGCGAACGGCATGACCACCAGGACAAGGATGCATACCCCGTAGAGGATGGCGCTGTATTCGATCCAGATCTCGTAAGAAATCAGGAGCGCAATGAACAAGAGGGCAAAAGCGCTCACACCGTAAATGTCCTGGCGGACTCCTAGCAGCGCCATTTTGGTTCCAGCCGTAGCGCAATGAATTATCACCACGCCAAAGGTGATTAACGCCAGAGCCAGAAAGAGGCCCGGCCAATCCATCATGCCGATTGCGCCTTTCAGCCTACCCCGCATGGCGCGCCTCCGCTGAAGTAACCGCGCGTGCTTGGTCCCTTGCGCCGGACGCGTCCTCTTGCGGCGGCTTGGATGGAGCGGCCGCCGGCGGCTGTTCGGCTGATGGCTCCTTGCCAAAGAAAAGATATTCCAAGCCAACCTTGGCTATCTTTGCCGCGATGTCCCCGCCATGCCCGCCGTGTTCCACCATTATAACGAAGGCGACCTGCGGGTCTTTTCGCGGAGCGAAGCCCGCGAACCAGGCGTGGTCGCGCAATTCCTTTTCGAGGGAATAGGTATTCTTGCCGGAGCTTGCCACCACGACCTGAGCGGTCCCGGTCTTGGCGCAAACGTCGAGCCCCTCTATGCGGCATGCCTTTCCCGTTCCGGACTGAACCACCCGCCAGAGTCCCTCTTTGACGATTTCGATGGAAGATGGAGAAACGTCGGTTCGTTCCAGCACTTCTGGCGGCCCGGCAACAATGTGCGGCCGCACGCGAACGCCGCCCTCCGCCAACGTTGAATAAAATGACAGAAGCTGCATCGGAGTAACGGTGAGATAACCCTGGCCGATGCCGACCGGCAGAGTTTCGCCCGCATACCATGGGCCCAAGTGATGCGCTGCTTTCCATTCGGGGCTGGGCAGGACGCCGCTCCCCTCTCCCGGAATGTCAACCCCGGTTGGCTTGCCCAGGCCGAATTTCGCGCCCCAACGCGCGATTCTCTCGATGCCGATATCATTAGCCGCCTTGTAAAAAAAGACGTTGCAGGAGTTTTGAATCGCAGTCAAAATGTCCACGGCGCCGTGCCCTGCCTTTGCCCAGCAGTGAAAAACGTTTCCCCCGAAATTCCACGAACCAGGGCAACTGTAAACGGTCGAGGGCGTGAGTATTCC
Source organism: Acidobacteriota bacterium (assembly GCA_022759065.1). Taxonomy (GTDB): domain Bacteria; phylum Acidobacteriota; class UBA4820; order UBA4820; family DSQY01; genus JAEMPZ01. The sequence continues at coordinate 2,326 of JAEMPZ010000010.1, forward strand.
CTCCTCAAGCCCCACGAGCGCCACGAAGGGCTTGAAAGAAGAGCCCGCCGGATAAGCGCCCTGGATGGGACGGTTGAGAAGCGGGTGCCGCGGGTCCTCGCTCAAAGCCTTCCATGCCGCGGGCGAAATGGTGCCGCAAAAGAGATTCGGATCGAACTCCGGCATGCTCACCCAAGCGAGAATCTCTCCCGTGGAGGGGTTCATGAAGAGCGCGGAACCGGACTCCTCCCCGAAAGCCGCCTCCAAAAGAGTTTGGAGCTTCACATCGAGCGTGAGCTGCACGGCCTTTCCGGGGGTGGGTTCCTCCTGAACGCCGACTCCGGGAAGGCGCAGGCTTGGGTTGTCAACTTCCCTCCCAAGGCTGTTGACCTGCGCGGTGCGGCGGCCGTTCTTGCCCATGAGCAGAGCGTTTGCCGCGCGTTCGACCCCGGACTTGCCCACCTCGATAAAGGGATCGGTGATCGCGATGTGAAGCTTTTCAGACTCCTCCGGCGAGATCAACCCGACGTACCCGAGGCTGTGCCCCAACAGCGCGCCGTAAGGATATTCCCTACGCGCCTCCATCTCAACCGCAAGAAGCGGCATCTCGGACTGGCGCGCCTCGACCTTTTCGACCAAGGAGGTGGGCACGTCTCTGGCGATTACGGCAAGGCTCGGCACGGCGCTCCGCGCCTGCGCGGCCTTTACCTGGTCCTTCGTCATGCAAAGGCCTAAAATGCGTTGCATCGCGAGAAGGGTTGCCCCCAAATCGCCTTGGCGGCTGGTGTCCAGCACCAGCGAAAAGGAAACCCTGTTGCGGCAAAGAATGGCCCCGTTCCGGTCAAGAATCATTCCCCTCGGACTGCGCAAGACTATATTGCGGGTGTAATTGTTCTCGCTCAACTGGCGGTAAAAATCGCCGCGCATAACCTGAAGGTAAAACAGGCGGGCAAAGAGCAGCCCGAAGGCGACAAAGAGTATCGCCTTCATCACCGCTGCTTTTGGCGCCCAATCGCCTCCGCCAAACGGGCTCACGCACGCGCCCCCTTACAAGGCAAGT
>JAEMPZ010000009.1 GCA_022759065.1 Acidobacteriota bacterium
TTTCGCCAGCACGGAGGGCGTGACAGAGCTGACCGAGGAGCACTGGAAGCTCATAAACTATCTTAGGAACTATTACCTGCAGTTCGGCATAGCTCCAATGGTCCGCAAGCTCTGCAAGGAAACCGGGCTGCCGCTGAACCGCGTTTATGAGCTTTTCCCGTCCGGTCCCGCGAAAGGGGCTTGCAAACTGGCCGGGCTGCCCAAGCCAACCGGCTGCGTGTGAACCCGAGAGGGGGGGTACAGGAGGGAGCAGCCGAGTGAGGGCTTTTCGCCCTCATTCGGCGCCCTCCCCCTGGAAATCCATGCATCGCCGCATGGCGCGCGCATCTTGCGATTGAGCGCCGGCCTCGCGCGGGGCAACGCCGCCGCGGGGGATTCGAGGGCAGGGGGCAGAGGTGGTAGCTAGCAAGTGGCTTCAGGGCCACAGGGAAGAAGTCGTCAACGCCTGGCTGAGCAAGGTCGCAGCGACCTACCCCAGCCACATGGCCAAGTTTCTTCTTTCCGAAAGAGATCAGTTTCGCAATCCGGCCGGCTTCGCCCTGAAGCAGAACCTGCCCAAGCTATTTGATGATATTTTGGAAGGGGCGGATCCAAAGGCTCTAAGAATCCACCTTGACCCGGTGGTGCGCTTGCGGGCCGTGCAGGAGTTCGCGCCTTCCGAAGCGGTGGGCTTCGTCTTCTTCTTGAAAGAGGCCGTCAGGGAAGCCTGCCCCGGCTGGAATGAGGATGAAAGCGTGGTGGCCTTTTTGAACCGGATTGACGGCGCCGCCCTTGAGGCTTTTAACTCCTATTCCGAATGCCGGGAGAAAATCTTTTCCATCAAGGTGGATGAGTCGAAGCGCAAGCTTTTCATCCTGGAGAAAATTTACGGGACGCTTGAGGCCTCCGCCTCCTCGGATCGCGAATTTAAGGCGGGCGCTCGCGGGGATATGCCAAGGGAAGAATGATGGCAGCCTTGTTTTTGCGAAGAATTATTTCGAAGTGGGGATGGACCCCTGGCGAGGCCGAAGCCGCGGGCTTTCCCGCTAAGCCATCCCGCCGCGGTGGGCTTTGCCCAGCCGAGCGCTGGGCGGGAAGGGGCCAACCCCTGCCCGCCCGGTCAATAGGGAAGCGAGGTGACATAGGATGAATGCGCTCTGGTCGTTGATTGTCGTCCTTCTGTTGGCGGCGCTCGCTTTGGCGGGGGGGAGCATGGAGGCTTCCAGAACCCTATTCGGCGTTCTGCTGCCTTACGCGGCCCTCTTGATATTCCTGGCGGGCGTGGCGTACAAGGTTGCCAAGTGGGCATTTTCCCCGGTTCCGTTCAGGATACCGACCACCGCCGGACAGCAGAAAACGCTGCCGTGGATAAAGTATGGATACCTTGAAAACCCTTTCACCGCCGTCGGCGTCGTTCTCCGCATGGCACTGGAAGTCCTGCTGTTCCGCTCGCTCTTCAGGAACACCAAGGCGGAGCTAAGGCAGGGCCCGCAGCTCGTTTACGGGGAGAACAAGTGGCTGTGGGCCGCCGCGCTGGCTTTCCACTGGTCCTTCTTGATAATACTAATAAGACACCTTCGCTTCTTCCTCGAACCCGTGCCGGCGCTCGTTAATATGATAGCCGCCGCCGATGGCTTCTTTCAGATCGGGGCGCCCGTCCTATACGCGACCGACGTGGTGATTCTTGCCGCCCTCGCTTATCTGCTCTTCAGGCGCTTCCAGGACTCGCAGGTGCGTTACATTTCGCTGTTCAGCGACTATTTCGCGCTCTACCTGCTTTTGGGACTGGCGGCCACCGGCGTGCTGATGCGCTACTTCATTCGCGAGGACGTCGTGGCCGTGAAACAGCTCGCTTTGGGAATAGCCACTCTCCATCCGGTGGTGCCGAAAGAGGTGGGGGCGATTGTTCTTTGCCACCTCTTCCTGCTCTCCGTCCTTGTCGCCTACTTCCCGTTCAGCAAGCTGATGCATGCCGGGGGCGTCTTCCTGAGCCCGACGCGCAACCTAGCCAACAACAACCGCGCCAGCCGCCACGTCAACCCGTGGAACTACCCCGTGAAGACCCACACCTACGCCGAGTGGGAAGAGGAGTTCCACGACAAGATCAAGGCGGCGGGACTGCCTTTGGATAAGGAATAGGCCATGGCTGACCACATAGAGAAGCCAGAAGAGCTCGCGCGGGTTGACTACCGGCCGCCCAAGAGGCCGTGGACCGACCCGCGGGTTGAATTTCGCAAGGGAACCTACTGCTACAGCGCCCTGCCCAAGAACATCGAATACCTGGGCATGGCGAACCCGCGGGAGTGGCAGCCTTTTGACAAGGACTGGAAGCTTCCTCCCAACTGGAAGCAGATCATCCTCGACGGCATGAAGGAGCGGCTTGAGAAGTACCGCTCGTTCCGCCTCTTCATGGATGTCTGCGTGCGATGCGGGGCCTGCGCCGACAAGTGCCATTTCTATATCGGCTCGGGGGACCCGAAGAACATGCCGGTCCTAAGAGCGGAGCTGATCCGCTCGATATACAGGCGTTACTTCACCACGGCTGGAAAAATGTTCGGCCCGTTGGCGGGGGGGCGCGAGCTCACCGAGGATGTCATCAAAGAATGGTTTTATTATTTCTACCAGTGCACCGAGTGCCGCCGCTGCTCGGTCTTCTGCCCTTACGGCATAGACCAGGCTGAAATAACGATCATAGGGCGCGAGCTTCTCAACTTGATAGGATGCAACATCAACTGGGTCATAGAGCCCGTGGCCAACTGCTTCCGCACCGGGAACCACCTCGGCATCCAGCCTCACGGCTTCAAGGACTCCATTGATTTTGCCGTTGACGAGCTGGAAGAAATCACGGGCATAAGGGTGGAAGCGCCCATCATGAAGAAGGGCGCCGAGATTCTATTCGTAATGCCCTCGGCCGACTACTTCGCCTCGCCCCACTACTACACCCTTTTGGGCTACCTGATGCTCTTCCACGAAATTGGGCTTGACTACACGATGAGCGCTTACGCGGGCGAAGGAGGCAACTTCGGCCTCTTCACCTCCCACGAGATGATGAAGAGGCTCAACGCCAAAATATACGACGAGGCCAAGAGGCTGGGCGTGAAGTGGATACTTGGCGGAGAGTGCGGCCACATGTGGCGCGTGGCCCACCAGTACATGAACACGATAAACGGCCCGGCCGATTTTCTGGAGGAACCTGTTTCTCCCGTGACCGGGACGAAGTTCGAAAACGCCAAGAGCTCCAAGATGGTCCACATCATGGAGTTTACGGCCGATCTGATCCACAACAAAAAGCTCAAACTGGACAAGAGCAGGAACGACCTTTGTAATGTCACCTACCACGACCCGTGCAACGTCGCCAGAGGAATGGGGCTGCTGGAA
>JAEMPZ010000155.1 GCA_022759065.1 Acidobacteriota bacterium
GAAGGGCATCTTTCGCTTTCTCACTCTCTCACTTTCTCACTTTCACACTTTCTTACTTTCTTACTCTCTCACTTATTGATTGCGCTCTCGTATTGAAACGCCAGCGCGGGCGCGTCATTTTCGCGAGGCGGCCCTGGCCTCGGCGGCAGCCTGCTTCGGGAATTCGACCAGGACATTTGAGCCCGGTTCCATGCTCTCGATGTGGATGGCCCCGCCGTACTTGCCGAGCACCTCTCGCACGAGAAAAAGCCCCAGCCCGAAGCCGGGCTGCTTGAAGAATGCGACCTGAGGCTTTCCTTCCCGGCTCTCCTCCATGAGGCGTTCTCTCTGGTCCTTAGGAAACCCAGGGCCGAAATCCCTTACGGCGTATATGATCTTTTCGGGATCATCCAGAAGATAAACCTTGACCCGTACGCCGTCGGGGGAAAACTTTATGGCATTGTCGAGTATCTGGTAAAAGAGCACCCGCGCGTCCTCCTTGTTGATCCGGACAGGGAGGGAGCCCTTCTCTTTCTGGACTTGCAGTTGCAGGTATTTGGCGTTTGCCTTGGGCCCGAGCGCTTCGACCACTTCATCGAGAACCGAGGCCAAGTCACAATTATCCCCGCGCGGCGGCTCCTTCACCTTGGAGAAGGAGAGCAGGTCGGTGATCAGCGCCTCCAGGCGCATGGACTCGCTTAAGATGACTTGCAGGTACTCCTGGCCGTGGGCCTGCATTTGTTCGGGATGGCGCGCCAGCAGGTCGGCGTAAGAGCGCACGTTTGTAAGGGGGGTGCGCATTTCGTGAGAGACGCTATTCAAGAAAGCGCGCTTCAACTGGTCCATTTCCTTGAGTTTTTCCAGCGTGGCAGCCAGTTCCGCCGTCCTTTCCACGACCCTTTGTTCGAGCCTTTCATTGGCCGAGGCGAGTTGGGCCGTGAGTTCGATGGCCTGCAGCCTTGGACTGACCAGGCGTTCAACCAGGCTGGCAAAGCGGAGATCCTCCGGGCTGAAAGGTTTTTCCGGCGGAGCATAAAGGATCAAATGGCCCTTCGATTTGTCCCGCGAGCCCATCGCCACCGCGAGCGCTTCGTCAAGCGGAATGGGAAGCTGCAACCCTATGTTAGCGAGCCTTTCCGACAGGCGGTCTAGCCGGGCCGTGCCGCCCCTCTGCAAAAGTCCCAAAGCCATGTTGCCAACGCCAGGGGCCTCCGCGCTCCAAAGCGGGTCTTTTGGCAGCGGATCGGTCAGGAGCGGACGCGGCTTATCCTCCTCGGTGATGAATGCTGACACGACCCACTGCGGGCGCGCCTCGCGAAGCCGGCCGGCGACGGCCCGCATCACGGCTTCCGCGCTTTCCATTCCAGCGATCTGGGAGCCGAGCTCAAACAGGACCGTCATCTCCTGAAGCCTGGCCTGGTACATTCGGGAGAGGCGCTCCGTCTCCTGGTACTGCTCCGCGAGCTGCGTGGTTGACTGGAGCGCCGCGACGAGCTGTTCCTCCTCCGAAAGGGGCTGGGCCAAGGTGACTTTTGCTTCCAGCGGTTCCGGCTGGGGTGTTGCCGGGGCGCCGCCGCGCTTTGCATTGAGGAACGGAGCAAAGAAGCGCTTCACGCCTGATTCAAGCTGTTCGGTGGTCACGCCCTTCTTGTCAAGCTGGAACTTTCTGGCAAAGGAGGCGAGGGCTTGCTGGACCACCGACTGAAAAGTGGGCACCACTCCCTCGCCGGTTATGGCGCAGGCCCCAAACGCCTCCTTCGCGTCCAGCCTCATCGCCGCCAGGATGAGGGGGATCGGCGACGCGTCAGGCAGGTCCCTCTTGTTGCACTGGATGACAACCGGGATGTCGCTCGTGTTCATTCTGTTGGCCAGCAGGTTGGACTTCATATTCTCGTAGGAGGTGTAGTTTTCCTGGAGGCGGGTGGGCGCGGAGTCGGCCACGAAGACGACCCCGTCCGCGCCGGCGAGCACGACCTTGCGAGTCGTGTTGTAGTGGACCTGGCCGGGCACGGTGTAAATTTGGATTCGTATTTTGTACCCCTGTATCTCGCCAAGCTCAAAAGGCATAAAATCAAAAAACAGCGTCCTGTCCTCTGAAGTCTTGAGAGAGGTCACCGAGGACTTGCCCTCCACGTCGGTGATTTCGTGAAGCGCCTCGATGTTCGTTGTCTTGCCGCCGAGGGCGGGCCCATAGTAGACGATCTTGAATTGAATCTCGCGCTCGGCGTTCCTGAACTGCACCATTTCAATGCTCCCTTATCACCCGCATTACGTCAGACGGCGTGCATGGCTTCTTGAGGACTCCTCGCGCCCCGAGGGATTTTGCCCTGGACGCAAGCTCCTCGTCCTCGCTGCCGGTGAGCAAGTAGACGCGCATCGCCGACAATTCCCGGCGGGAAATCATAGCCGCAAGGACCGCCAGCCCATCCATATCCGGCAGGTTCTGGTCGAGGAGGCAAATGTCCGGTTTGAGCGTAATAGCCGCCTTGAGGGCCTCCGCGCCCGAAGCGGCCTCGCTGCAAGAGGCGCCTTCCGCCGCAAGCCCTTCTGCCATGATGCGCCGCAAGAGCTTGTCGTCGTCAACTACGAGGATGCGCGCGGCCTCCGCCTTTTCCATTTGCCCTGTCCTCAACTCCATTATACGACGGCTTGGGACTAAAGGCCAAGCTCTTCCGCCCTGCTGACGAGTGCCTCCCTGACAAACCGGATGTGCGCGTCAAGTTCTGCGCCCAGCTCCGAAGCGCCCTGAATGATGTCGCCGCGGTTGACGCCGCGGGCGAAGGACTTGTCCTTGAGCTTCTTCCTGGCGCTCTCCGGCTTCACGCTGGCGATCTTTCTGTCGGGCTGAACGTAAGCGCAGGCGAAAAGAAAGCCCACCAGCTCATCACAGGCGAAGAGGCTTTTCGCCAGGTGGGTCTCTCGCGGCACTCCCGTGTAGCTCGCATGGCCGAGTATGGCGGCCACCATTTCCTCTGGGTAGCCCAAGCCGCGCAATACCTCCGAGCCTTTGACTGGATGGTCGGGAGCCTGGGGGAACCTCTCGTAATCGAAGTCGTGCAAGAGGCCAGTGAGGCCGTAGAGCTCGATGTCTTGTCCGCCGGCTTCGGCCATCGCCCGCATCGCGGCCTCCACGCCAAGCGCGTGACGGCGAAGCGCTTCCGATTGCGTCCACTCGCACAACAGCTTCCAGGCGTCTTCTCTGCTAGGTAGCGATGACATGGCGAACCTCCACGTTCAGAGGTGCCATTGTCCCTCCAAATAACCGCGCGCGCAAGGCATCTTCGGGCGCCGCGTTTTGGCAAGATAAGAGGCGGCGCACGCGGTTGGTCACCAGCCACCAATCACAAGTCACTTGTCACGGTTCACCACGCCATCT
>JAEMPZ010000002.1 GCA_022759065.1 Acidobacteriota bacterium
CCCCAGTAGCCTGCCCGTTTGGAACGCGATTATCGTCAGGATGTAGGCCAACAAGGTTAGGCCGCCAAACTGCAAAAGCCCCCACTTCAACGAGCCGCTCTCCCTGGTGGTTACCGCGAAGGTGGCCATGCAGGGCGCGCTGACGAGGCAGAAGAGCATGATGCAGAACCCCGTCAGCGGTGTGTAGAGGCTTCGCAGCTTTTCTCGCAAGGTGTCCGAGCGTTCCTCCGCGTTGCTTACCGAGTAAAGAACCCCCATCTGGGCGACGAAAACCTCCTTGGCCGCGATCGCCCCTATCAGCGCGGTTCCGATCTTCCAGTCGAAGCCCATTGGCTTAAGAAGCGGTTCGATAACGCGGCCACATCTTCCCGCCGCGCTGTATTGAAGGGCCTTCTCGGCCTCCTCCCCGTCAATCTGGGCGAGCTTTTCATCAAGCGCATCCGGGGAGAGGTTGCTGCCTCTGGCCGCTTGCCTTTCGCTTTCAAAGAGGGCCGCGTCGTTCGGGGACAAGCGAGGGAAAGTTGTGAGCGCCCAAAGGAGTATAGAGATGCCGAGGATGATGGTTCCAGCCTTCCTCATGAATAGCCAGCCACGTTCCCACGTATGCATGGCGAGCCCCGTAAACGTGGGCATCCGGTAGGGCGGAAGTTCCATGACGAAGGGCACCGATTCGCCCTTCAGAATGGTTCGGCGTAGGAGCTTCGCCGTCACGATGGCGAGCAGAATGCCAATCATGTATATGGTCCAAAGCATCGCCGCCTGATACCGCTCCTGGAAAAAAGCAGGGATAATCAGCGCGTAAATCGGCAAGCGCGCGCCGCAGCTCATCAGCGGCGCGACGAGCATGGTCGTCAGCCTGTCCCTGCGGTTTTCAAGCGTGCGCGTGGCCATGATAGCCGGCACCGTACAACCAAAGCCGATTAGGAGCGGTATAAAACTCTTGCCGTGCAGCCCGATCTTGTGCATGACGCGGTCCATGATGAAGGCGGCGCGCGCCATGTAGCCGCTATCCTCAAGAAATGCAATGGCCAAAAAGAGCACGAGTATCACTGGCAGAAAGGTCAGCACGCCTCCAACCCCGCCGATGACGCCCTGCACGAGAAGGTCCTTAACAAGGCTCGTGGAATCGGGGGGCCACAGGCTCTCGATGGCGCCGCCGAGCCAGCCGAAGAACTTCTCGATCCATGCCATCGGGACGCGCCCCAAGCTGAACGTCACCTTGAAGACAAGGTACATCAACCCCAGAAAAATAGGCATCGCCATGACGCGGTTGGTAACCACCGCATCTATTCGGTCCGAGATGGTGTGACGAATTTCGATCGTGGAACGCACCGATTCCTGGCAGGCGCCCGAAATGAAGCCGTACCTTCTGGCGGCGATGGCCGTTTCCGGGCTGTCCCCAATGAGCTTTTCAATGCGCGACGCGCTTTTCGCGATTTGACCATTTAGTTCTGGGCTCTTGAACCGTCCCCTCGCCTCCTTGTCGTTTTCGAGGAGCTTCAGAGCCAGCCAGCGCAGGTCCGTTTCGCTGGGCGGAGGCAAAGTTTTTTTGAGCAGCGCGATGATGGCGGCGATCTCCTCTTCGATCTCCTTGCCATACGAAACTGATGGGCTGCTGCCCCCCTCTTTTCTGTTTTGGGCCACGCTGGCTATGGCGTCTAGCAATTCGCTTATGCCGATCCCTTTGTGGCCAATCGTCTGAACGACGGGCGCACCAAAAAAACGGGAAAGTTTTTCGGTGTCAAATTCGTAGCCGCGCGACTTCGCCTCGTCGCTCATGTTGAACGCCAAGACCAAAGGCGCTTTGAGTTCCAGAAGTTCCACGGCAAGGTAGAGGTTCCGTTCAAGGTTGGAGGCATCAATGATGTCAACGACCACGTCAGGCTTTTCCTCAATTATGAAGTTTCTCGCGACCACTTCCTCGGCGGAGTAGGCGGTCAGGCTGTAAGTTCCAGGCAGGTCCACTATCTTCATGGACAGGCCGCCATGTTCGCGCTGGCCGTCCCTCACCTCGACCGTGACCCCTGGGTAATTTCCGACGTGTTGCCGCGCCCCTGTCAACTGGTTGAAGATCGTCGTTTTCCCCGAGTTGGGGTTTCCCGCCAAAGCAACCACCACCTTCTTTCCCATGCCTACTTGCCCTCTCTTTTCCAGCGCATATCTTTGTGATACCATAGATATTTAGCTGCCCCTAAGTTTTCCGCGCAAAAAAAATCAGGCCACCAAGATTTTATGAGCCATTCCTCGGCCGATCATCAAACGGCTGCCTTTCACGGCGATTAGAAATGGCCCGCGCGAGGAGTTGCCAAGAACCTCTATCTCCGCGCCGGGGACGAGCCCCATCGCGGCGAGGCGGCTTTGCATGTCGTGGCCGCCGTCCACCGAAACCAAGCGCACCTTTTTTCCTTGCTCAACCATCGTCAGTGGCATATTCTCTCCTTTTATCTTGAGCCCGCTCATGGTTCGATGACTTCGGCCTCCACGCCAAGAGCCTCCTCTTTTCGGAGGGACAAGTGGTACCCTTTCACCTTTATGTCAATCGGGTCGCCCAACGGGGCAACCCGTTCTACTTCCACGACCGCTCCCGGCGTGACGCCCATCTGTGCCAGGCGCTTGCTCGTTTCCCCGCGCGCGGAAAGTTTCACCACGCGGCACCTTTGCCCCGGCTTCAATTCGCTGAGTTTGGCGCTCCTTGCCATTTCATGGCCTCCTTCCCTTTTGGCTTTCCTGGCCTCTTCAAGCGCCAACTGCAAGCAGCGCTCGCAGTTCTCCATCGCTCCCGTGTGGTCACAGTAGTAGCCAAACCCCGCGATCCACTTAGAGCCGCCCCTCGGACAGACCTCGACGAATTCCGTGAACTGGATAAAGCGTTCTAGTATCTCCTTGGAGACGATGTGTTCCATCTGGCAGGCGACCTCGTTCGCCGCCTTCTCCTCCACCGCAAGGACCTTGACAAAAAAATCGCGCAGCACCTCGTGGCGGCGGACCACCTCTTTCGCGAGGCGCCCGCCCTCCGCGGTCAACGTGATCACGTCATAAGGGGCGTAGTTGACCAGCCGCTTCTCGGCAAGGGAGCGCAGCGCCCCCGTAACAGAGGCCCCGCTGACTTTGAGGCGGCGGGAGATGTCCTTTGCCCGTACCGCCTCCTTTTCGGCGATGATGTGGTAAATGGCCTCGAGGTAATCCTCCAAGCTGGCGGTAAGCCCTTTTGCCATCTCCATCAATTTCTCCTCGCGCCGAAAGAAGTTCGGCAGGCCTAATAATATATGAATTGCCTAATCTTTTGTCAAGTACCCCCATCGCGGAATTTGGGTGAATGGAGGGAATCGCGCGTTTAGCCGCTGACAAAGG
>JAEMPZ010000104.1 GCA_022759065.1 Acidobacteriota bacterium
GGTTTTGTTTTGTTGTTTTGGTGGTGGTGGTTGTATTTGGGTGGGGGGGTGGTGTGTGGGCTCTGGGGGTCGGTGGGGGGGGGGGGGGGGTGTTCTGCCGCCACTTTATAAGCAAACCTCTTGCCAAGTGTGATTAGCTGATTTTTCACCTGGTTAGCCATGCCAGTCGGTATGTCATTATGGCAATGGTGCCTTTTTGGCGCGCCAGATGGGGGTGGTAACCACCAAGACACCAAGGCAGAGTTAAGAGTTAGGGGTTATGAGTTGTGGTGCTATTATTTTCCAAACTCAAAACCAACAACTCAAAACCTCCCTTGTGCTTAACGCCTGTCCAAAATAGCTTTTACAGGGGTGGGATGGGTACGCATTCCGATGCGAAGCGAGGAATGCCCGTCCCGGCGCCGTTGGGCCTAAAAGAAAAAGCCCCTTGCGGGGCCGGAGGGGATGGAGGGAGGGTTAGGAGAAATGTATCTAAGCAAAGGGCGTGCCACCATCTGAACATGAAGGATGCCTCCTCTAGCTTTGACCTTGTAAGCCGCGGTATACTTGCGGCAGGAGGGAATATGGTATCCAAGCGCATGCGCGTCGCGGCTAACGTAAAGCGTGGCCCCTACGCCACTTTGACTCTGCAAGGTGAGGTCATTCCGTCACACCCCGGGCAGTTTTACATGTTGAGGGGCGAATGGGGAATCTCCCCGCTCCTTGGCCGTCCTATCTCCATTCTTGGCGAGGACTTGGCTCGGTCGGAGATAAGGTTCCTCGTCAAAGCGGTCGGCGAAGGCTCCAGGCTCCTTCACGCACTGAAGCCTGGAGAAACGGTTCAGGCGACAGGCCCGCTTGGCAACCACTTCCCCCTTTCCGGCTGGGACCCGCAGTCCCCGGTCGTGCTCGTCGGCGGCGGCGTCGGCGTGCCGCCGATGGCCTACCTCGCGCGCCGGCTTTCGGAGAATGGCGCCGGGGTCATCTTCTGCCAGGGGGCAAGAACGAAGGAGGATCTCCTTCTGCTCGACGAAATTCAGGAGACAGGCGTCACCCCGCACATAGCGACAGACGATGGCAGCGCCGGAGAGAAAGGGCTCGTCACCGGCCTGCTAGAAAGGGAGCTTGAGTACCAACCAGGCGCCGTCTTCGCCTGCGGCCCCGAGGCGATGCTTCGGGCAGTCGCAAGGCTCTGCAGGGGCAAGGTTCCCTGCTACGTGAGCCTTGAAGCAGCGATGGGTTGCGGCTATGGAGTTTGCCTAAGCTGCGTGACGCGAGTCAAGGAAGCAGGGAAGGTGGTAAACCAGCGAGTCTGCAAAGAGGGGCCCGTTTTTGAAGCGGAGGCGCTGCCATGGCTGTGAACCTCGCCGTAAAAGTGGGAACGCTCTTGCTGAAAAATCCGGTAATGCTGGCCTCCGGCTGCTGCGGATACGCGCTGGAGATGGGGGAGTTTTTCGATCTCTCGCTGCTTGGCGGCTACTGCCTCAAGGGGCTCTGCGCGGGAGGAAGCGAAGGCAATCCTCCGCCAAGGCTCTGCGAAACGCCGGGCGGGCTCATAAACTCCATAGGCCTCCAAAACATCGGCATCGAGGAGTTCCTCCGGGAAAAGGCGCCGAAGCTGCGAAGGGTCAACTCGGTGATGGTGGCAAACTTTTACGGCCACAGCGTCGAGGAGTACGCCGCCGCGGCCGAGAAGCTTCAGGCGGAGCCTTGTATCGCCGCGCTTGAAATGAACATCTCCTGCCCCAACGTAAAGACAGGCGGAATCGCATTCGGGACGGATCCAAAGCTCGTCCACGAGGTCACGGCGGCTTGCCGAAAGGCGACGCGAAAGCCTCTATGGGTCAAGCTCACGCCGAACGTCACCGACATCACCGAGACCGCCCGGGCAGCCGAAGCCGGAGGAGCGGACGCTCTCTCCTGCATCAACACCTATCCCGCGATGGCCATAGATGTCGAGAAACGGGCTTTCAAGATCAACACCAGGTCGGGAGGGCTCTCCGGTCCCGCTATCAAACCTTTGGCTGTTCGCGCCGTCCACCTTGTGAGCAAGGCGGTGAAGATTCCCGTCGTGGGCATTGGGGGGATCTCCACCTGGGCCGACGCCGTGGAGTTCATGCTGGCAGGCGCCGCGGCCGTTCAGGTGGGAACCGCCCTCTTCTCGAATCCCAATGCCCCGCTCGAAATATTGAAGGGCATGGAGGAGTATTGCATTCGCCACGGCTTTAAGGATGTTGCCGATCTTGTTGGCGCCGCGAGGGACTTCGAGCGCCCGGATTGCAATCTTCCGAGCGCAGTTATAGTAACAGGTGAGAAAGTTAGAAAGTGAGATAACGCTTCACGCTTTCATTAAGGAGCGCGTCACATGGCCGAACTTGTAGTTGCTCTGGATGTCAACGAAGAGAAGAAGCTTGAGTTCTTTCTTGACGCGCTAAAGGGGAAGCCTGTTTGGATCAAACTCGGGCTCGAAGCTCTCTCCGCGTTCGGGTACGGCGCGATAGGCCGGGCGCGAGAAAAGGGATTCAAGGTCTTCGCCGACGTGAAGTACCACGACATCCCGAACACCGTCGGCGCCGCTTCGCGCGTGGTCACGCGCGCGGGCGCTATGATGTTCAACGTCCACTGTTCCGGTGGCGCGGCGATGTGCGCCGCCGCGCGCAAGGAATCGGAAGAGGAAGCCAAACGGCTTGGCGCCATGCGGCCAATCGTCCTTGGTGTGACGGTTCTTACAAGCATCGGTTCCGAGGACCTCGTAGCTATGGGCTTTGCAGGCGGGCCGCTTGAAACCGCCGAAAAACTCGCCGCGACAGGCAAAGCCGGGGGACTCGACGGAGTGGTGTGCTCGGTCCACGAAGCGGCCTCAATAAAAAGCAAGCTGGGCAAGAGCTTCTATGCCCTGACGCCAGCCATTCGCCCGGCGGGCGCCGACGTTCAGGACCAGAAGCGCATCGCCACGCCGGCGGCCGCGGTCAAGGCCGGCGCCGATTTTCTTGTCGTCGGACGCCCCATCACCGGCGCCTCCGACCCCGCCGCCGCCTGCGACAAGATACTTGAAGAGATGGACAGCGCGGTGCAGCAACTGACCCGCTTGAACAGTATTATCTCCAGCGGGCACTCTGGGGTATAGTTTCAAGAGGGTGTGATTTCCGTTCCGGGGTCGAGAGGTAGCCGGATGAGGGTTGCCCGATCGCTGACCTTCTTATCGGCATTGCTCGCGCTAACGTTCGCGCGCCCTGTCTCCGCCCGGCGCGGATACGTAATATTTCGCACGCTTTCGATCGAACAGGGACTGTTCCAGAGCATCGTAAACGCGATGGTTCAGGACCGCCAGGGTTTCATGTGGTTCGTGACCGAAGACGGCCTCAACCGTT
>JAEMPZ010000197.1 GCA_022759065.1 Acidobacteriota bacterium
TGAAGAGTTATGGGTTAAGAGTTAAGAGTTATGAGTTGTGGTGCTGTTATTTTTTAACTCAAAACTCAAAACTCAAAACTCACCCCCCTTGTTCGCGTTACGTCTCACGCCCTTCAACCTTCATAATGCAGGCCTCGTACTTGCTTTAGACGGCCTACAGCCTCCAGCCTGCAGCCCTCCTTTTGGCGCGATCGTCCCAGCGCTCCGTTTCCATCGCGGAGATTCGGGCGGCTTGCCGCGCTTGACAAGCACTTGTAAAGCGTGTATTATCGCCTCTTGTTTGGAGGTTTGAGTGGCTAACCATAAGTCTGCTTTGAAGAGGGTAAGGCAAACCGAGAAGCGCCGGCTGCGCAACAAGTCCGCCGTCGTCCAGATGCGAACCGTCGTGAAGCGTTTCCGCGCGCTGGTGGCCGAGAAAAAGGCCGAGGAAGCGCGCTCCATGCTGCCGTCCGTCTATGCCATGATTGACAGGACCCGCAAGAAAGGCGTCATCCATACCAACGCCGCGGCGCGCTACAAGTCCCGCCTGACCACGGTTCTTTCCTCCCTCCAGGAAAAATAGCCCCGATTTGCTATCGTTGTCAGCGCGGCGGGAGGCTTTGCCTCCCGCCGCTTGGCGTTTTGCCCTATAGCCGCGCTGTGGTAAACTCCCCCCTTAGGTTCACGCTTTTGTAGGAGGGGACCGATGACCATAGCGAAGGCTGGCTGGCTGGAGGAACGGTACTTTGGGGGCGATTCCGGCACTGGCAGGGCCGCGGCCCCGCCCCCAGAGCTTCTTGAGCAAAAACGGTACGCCCCGGACAAGGCGGCCGATATCCTTCACATCAAACTGGAAGTGGCCTTTGACCTTCCCGCGAAAGCGGTTATAGGGCGCTGTACCACTTCGTTTTCCCCGCTTTCCGAGGGGCTTTCAAAGCTGGAGCTGGACTGCGCGGAGCTTACCGTGGATGCGGTGGCCGACGGCGAGGGCCGCAGGCTTGCTTTTGACCACGACGGCAGCCGGCTGGCCGTCCTTTTTCCAAGGCCGCTTCCGAAAGACAAGGTGTCCCAGATCGTCATCGCCTACCATGGCAGGCCGCGAGCCGGCTTGTATTTCACTGGCCCCACGAAAGAAAACCCGCGCAAAGCAGTTCAGGTCTGGTCGCAGGGCCAGGACGAAGACTCCCGCCACTGGTTCCCCTGTTTCGACTATCCCAATGAAAAAGCCACCTCCGAGACAATAGTGACGGTTCCGGAAAACTGGACGGTGGTGGCAAATGGGGAGCTGGTTGAGGTCGTCCACGACAAGGCGCGCAAACAAAAACGGTGGCACCACAGGATGAATGTCCCTCATGTGAGTTATCTAATATCCGTGGCTTGCGGGGAGTTCATTAAAATCGAGCAACTATGGCGGAACAAGCCCGTGCAGTACTTCGTCAAGCCCGGCCAGGAAGCCGCGGCGCGCCGGGCATTCGCGCGCACTCCCGACATGCTGGAATACTTTTCCGAGCGCTTCGGCGTCGAATATCCCTATCCAAAGTACAGCCAGGTCGTGGTCGAGGATTTCATTTTCGGCGGAATGGAAAACATCAGTGCTACGACGCTTATTGACAGGGCTCTTCCGGACGCCAGAGCCGCGCTTGATTTTGAACCCGAAGACTTGGTTTCTCACGAGCTTGCCCACCAATGGTTCGGCGATCTTGTCACGTGCAAGGACTGGTCCCACGCATGGCTCAACGAAGGGTTCGCCTCTTACGCCGAAGTCCTCTACCGCGAACACTGGCGCGGCGAGGAGGACGCGACGCGCCACAGGCTTGATCAAATGCAGGCATTCCTGGCCCGCGACAAGGCGGTGCGCCGCCCGACCGTGACGAGGGAGTACGCGATCCCGATGCAGCTTTTCGACGCCCACATCTACGAGAAGGGCAGTCTCGTCCTCCATATGCTGCGCCACGTTTTGGGAGAAGCCGAGTTTTGGGCGGTCGTCACCGCGTATCTAAAGGCCTTCGCGGAAAAGACCGCCCAGACGGAGGACCTGATCGCCGTCATAGAGCGCGTTACGGGCAAGAATCTTGAATGGTTCTTCGACCAATGGGTCTTCGGCGCGGGCTACCCTGAGCTGGAAGTCAAGAGCGAGTGGGACGAAAACCACCGCTGCGCCATCATCACCGTGGACCAGAAACAGAAGCTTCAGGACGGCAAGGGGCTTTTCAGGCTGCCTTTCAACGTCCGTTTCCACGGCAAAAAGAAGGTGGAGGAACGTTCCATCGAGGCAACCGAAGCACACCACCAATTCACCTTCCCGCTCGAAGAAAAGCCCGACTTTGTCCGCTTCGATCCCGGCTGCCAGGTCGTCAAGAAGACGACGCTGAAGATGCCGGCATCCATGTTGAAGGCTCAGCTCGAACGCGATCCCGACTGGACCGGCCGCGCCGAGGCCGCCCACGCCCTCGGCAAGGAGGGCTCCTATGACTCCATCGAGGCGCTGGGCGCGGCTCTGTTGAAGGAGGTTTTCTGGGGCGCCACCGTTGAAATCGCGGCGGCTTTAGGCGAGAACGGCTCCCTGCAGGCGCGCGAAGCCCTGATGGCGGGGCTTTCCCTTGAAAACCCGAAAGCCCGAAGAGCGGTTGTAAAGGCCCTGGGGACTTTCAGGGACGAAGTGGCCGCCAAAGCTCTATCCGCCTTGGCAAAGCGCGACGCGTCCTATTTCGTGGAAGCGGAAGCCAACCTGGCCCTGGGGGCGACCCGCCAGCCCTCCGCCTTCGCGATTCTTAGCGCATCGGCCAAGAAGGAGAGCCATGGCGACGTGATTCGGGAGCTTACCTACGCTGGCCTGGCGAGGCTACGCGACGACCGCGCGCTGCCAATCCTGCGGGCCGGAGCGGCCCCAGGAGGAAAGCCCAAGGGGCGGATGTCAGCCATGCGCGCCCTCGCCACGTTGGCGAAAGGCCGCGACCCGTTGCGCGAAGAGGTGAGGCAGGAACTGGAGGAGTACCTGCGTGATTCGGATTTCTTCGCCAAGATGGGCGCCCTCGCCGCGCTGGAGATACTTGGCGAAGCCGCGGCCGCGGACGCCGTGGATAATTTGCGGTCCAGGGAGGTTGACGGCCGCCTCGCGCTGAACAGCCGAGACGTGGCCCGCCGCTTGAGGGAAAGCACCGCCAAAAGCGACGAAATAACCTCCCTTCGCTCGGACTTTGAAAAGCTTCGCGAGGAAAACCGTTCCCTCCGGGACCGGGTCGAGAAAATAGAAAAGCTCTCCCCGCCTTCCAAACCGCATTTCGGCAACCCAAAAGCTCTGCCAAAGACAATTGTCAAAGCGAAAACGCCCGCGAAGGCAAGAGTCAAGGCGAAGAAGGCGAAACGTT
>JAEMPZ010000263.1 GCA_022759065.1 Acidobacteriota bacterium
TCTCTTTTTCGCAAGGACATTTTTGAAGCGGCCCGCAAATTGCGCGATGGCCGCGGGGCGCTCTTCACGGCTTGTGGGGCGGTCTTTGGCCCCTTCCTTGGAGTGTGGCTCTCGCTCTTGGCCGTCAAGTACGCGAAGGTGGGCATCGCCGCCGCGCTCATGAGCCTTCCGCCCGTCCTTCTTATTCCGCTCGGCCGGTGGATTTTTCACGACAAGATAACCTTGAGAGCGGTCCTTGGCACGGTAGGGGCGCTTGGCGGAGCGTGGCTATTGTTCATCAAATAGCTTGTGGAGCCCCGAAAATACTGCATTTGACGCCATCCCCCAACCTCTAGAGGCGTGCTTTTAGCTCAATACACCCCCTTGACATATTTTTTTAAAAGTATATATTGTGGATAAGTCGTGGCGCCCGTCGCACTACTTGGTTCGCGCGGGACCGGGATGGAGCACTTTAGGAGGGGTGGTTACCCCCACAGTGGCGAATGGAGCCTGAGCAACCGCTGAGACTAAAAAAACCCGAACCTTCGGTTTCCAACGAGAGGAAACCTTTACAGGCCTCGCCGTCTTTGGCGGGGCTTTTTCCTTTTTTGGCACTTGGCTTGCAAAGTCTGCCGCGGGGCCTGGCCCCGCATGGAGGAGACCATGCTGGACGCCCCAGCACCTGAGCCGTTACTACAAACCAACCGCAACCTTTTCTTCCCAGGCGTGACGGACGCCCAGTGGAACGACTGGCGGTGGCAGTACAGAAACCGCGTTCGTGACCTCTCCACTCTGGCGAAGTTCATTCCTTTCTCCAAAGCCGAATTTGAACAACTGCGGCTGGTGGAGGAGCAGCTCCACATAGGCATTCCTCCTTATTACCTTTCCTTGATTGATCCTTCCGACCCGGAGGACCCGGTTCGAAAGCAGGCGGTTCCCTCCGCCTGCGAATTCACCTACCGAAGCGTCGGAATAAATGACCCGCTGCACGAAGAAGGCGACATGCCGGTGGAGGGGCTGGTCCACAAGTATCCCGACCGCGCCCTCTTCATCGCCACCAACATGTGCCCGATGTACTGCCGCCACTGCACAAGGCGCAGGGAATGGGCCGACGGCGAAATGCCCAAGTCGAGGCCGATGCTCGACGCGATGCTGGCCTACATCCGCAATACTCCCCAGATAAGGGACGTGATTTTCTCCGGCGGCGACCCTCTCTCGCTTCCTCTTTCGGTGTTGGACTATTGCCTGACCGAGCTTGGCAAGATTCCCCACGTCGAGATCATCCGAATCGGCACGCGTTTCCCCGTCGTGTTGCCTCAAAGGATAAGCGACGAACTGGTGCAGGTCCTTTCCAACCACCTGCCGATCTGGCTGAACACCCACTTCAACCATCCGAGGGAGATAACGCCCGAATCAGCCGCCGCCTGCATGAAGATATTGAAGGCCGGCATACCGGTGAACAACCAGTCGGTGCTTTTAAGAGGGGTCAACGACACTCCGGAAACGATGCTCAAGCTCTGCCATGGGCTTTTGAAAATAGGCGTCAGGCCCTACTATCTTTTCCAGTGCGACCCGGTCATAGGGGCCGAACACTTGAGAACTTCGGTCTGGACGGGCGTCGAAATCATCGAAAAGATGCGCGGTTGGACGAGCGGCCTGGCCATCCCGACCTTCGTCGTTGACACTGAGGGTGGCGGAAAGATTCCACTCGGGCCGAACTATCTGATGTACCAGACGGAAGACACGCTGGTGCTCCGCAACTTCCAGGGCAGAATTCTTCAGTACAAGAACCCGGCCCCGCTGCCTTCCCGCCGCCGCCGCCGCGTTACCTCCTCCCTGCCTTTCGACGCGAAGCCGCAGCGGCCGAGGCTGGTGAAGCGCGACAAGAATTCGCCGGAGAGCTGAGGCAATGAAGATCGGCTTCGCTTATGACATGAAAACCCCAGGAGCGCCTCTTCCTCCCGGAGTTCCGGAGGACCAGTACGAAGAGTACGATCCTCCCGCCACGGTTGACGCCATAGCAAGCGCCATAGAGGCGCAGGGGCACGATGTCGTCAGGCTTGGAGGCGGGCGCGAGTTTCTGGAGAAAATCCTCTCCAACAAGGTCGAATTCGTCTTCAGCATTTCGGAAGGGCGCGGTTCCTTTCGCAGCCGGGAAGGGCAGGTGCCCTCCGTCCTGGAAATGTTGGGCATCCCATACGCGTTTTCAGACCCGCTGACGCTGGCGATCAGCCTGGACAAGCCCTTGTGCAAGAGGCTTTGCGCCGGGGCCGGGGTTGCCGTCGCTCCCGGGTGGGTCGTCTCAAACCGCGAAGAGCTTCAAGTGCTCGCGGCGCGCGGCGGCTTGCCGTTTCCGCTCTTCGCCAAGCCCGCTTATGAAGGTTCCTCCAAGGGGATCCGGAAAAACTCGGTGATTCGCGACGAAGCCCAGCTTCTGGCGACAGCCGGAGCGCTGCTTTCATCCTACGGGCAGCCGGTCCTCGTCGAAGGATTCGTCGCCGGAGACGAATACACGACTGGCGTGGTCGGCAACGATCCTCCCGAGGCCGTTGGAGCGATGCGCATCCGCCCGAAATCGGGCGCCGACCCCAACTTCGCCTACACGCTAGAGGTCAAAAGGGATTGGGAGAACCAGGTTGCCTACGACGTGCCCCCTCCGCTCGCGCCGGAAGTCAGGGAGCGGCTTTATCATGACGCTGTGGCGGCGTTCCAGGCCATAGGCTGCCGCGACGTGGCCCGCGTTGACTTCCGCATCAAAGACGGCGTGCCCGTTTTTCTTGAGATAAATCCGCTGCCGGGCCTTTCTCCGGTCTATGGCGACTTGCCGCTTCTGGCAAAAGGAATGGGGCTCGGTTACGAAGAGCTGATGAGGCGCATCCTCAGCGCCGCCCTTGCCCGTTGCGGGCTCGCTTGAAGCGCCATGGCGAAAAGGGGGAAGCTCCACCTAATCCATAACGTGGGCAACCAGGAAAACCGGGAGGACGCCGCCGAGAGGGCGATCCTCGATGCCGTGGAGGCCATAACCGAAATCCTTCGCGGGCTTGGCTACGACGTTCGCATTCTTCCATTGGTGCCTCCATATTCTTTGGCGTTCAAGGCGCTCGAAGCGTTGGAGCAAGGGCCTCCCGTCTTCAACCTGTTCGAGGGGTTTCCGGGAGACCCGGAGAGCGAAGTCCAGGTAAGGCTTCTTTTGGACCGGCTGGGCTTTGCCGTCACCGGCTGCCCCGCTCTCGCGATGCACATCGGGTTGCACAAGGCGGTGGCGAAAAGGGTGCTTAGGGGAGCCGGGGTTCCAGTGCCAAACGGCATCTTGAGTCGCAGGGTGGAGCAGATACCGCCGCCTCCCTTCCCGTTTCCCATATTC
>JAEMPZ010000239.1 GCA_022759065.1 Acidobacteriota bacterium
AACGTCCTACGCACCCCTATCCGCGGCCTCGAAAATTGCAGAGCCCGTTATTGGCGGGCTAAGGCAATAGCGCTAATGGCATGCCAATGGATTATCTCTCCCCCGCGCTGATGTGCCGGATCACAGCAGCGACCCATGCAGGAGCAAGATGGATGTCTTTTAGCAGTTCCGCCTTGTCCCGGGCACTTAGGCCATGCTTGCTACCGCGCAGATAGGATAGCGGTAGGTTATACTGTTTACTGAGTAAGCCAGGTTGCGAGGTATTACTCAGTAACCTTTACCTGCTCTCAGTAGGTTATGCGTGCCGGTCGTCCTTTTGCTTGCCCAGAAGGTTGGAGCGGAAAAGGGCGGCGGCGATGTTGCTGCTTGACATTTGCTTGAGAGGCGTATACGATTCCTATGGAGTTGTAAATAAGTTCATAGGTATCGTATCAGAGGTTGCGGCAATGGCTGAAAGAACTCAAGAGGCGAAGGCTCTTCGGCTGGTACGTGCAAGAGGAATCCTGCGGGCGAGAGATCTCGACCAACACGGCATTCCGAGGTGGTGCCTACAGGCTCTCATGAAAAAGGGAGAGGTGCTCAGGCTCGCACGCGGGCTCTACGCACCCGCCGGAGGGGACCTCACCGAATGGCACTCGCTGGCCGAAGCCTGCAAGCGAGTTCCATCTGGCGTCGTGTGTCTCATCTCGGCGCTCCAGTTCCATGGTCTTACTACCCAACTGCCCCATGAAGTGTGGGTGGCCCTGGGGCCTTCCACCTGGCGACCTGTAGGCCACGGACTACCGCTCCGATTCGTGCGGTTTTCCGGCAAGGCCCTAACGGAAGGCGTAGAGCGCCACAAGATAGAGGGAGTGCTGGTTCGGGTTACAAACCCGGCTAAGACCGTGGCCGACTGCTTCAAGTACCGCAACAAGGTTGGTCTGGATGTAGCTATGGAAGCGCTCCGAGATGCATGGCGGCACAAGAAGGCTACAATGGATGAACTTTGGCACTACGCCACAGTGTGCCGTGTATACAGAGTCATGCGGCCCTACATGGAGTCTCTGGTATGAGCGAGAAAAAGCCCGCCAATTTGCCGGCCTCCATTCACCACCGGCTATTGGCTCTGTCCCGCGAGCGCAACGCTGACTTCAACAACCTTCTGACAAGGTACGCTTTGGAGCGTTTGCTCTTTCGCTTGAGCAGATCGAAGTTCTCGTCCCGATTCGTACTCAAGGGCGCATTACTATTCGAGATATGGTCAACCGAGCAATTTAGGACGACCAAGGATGCGGACTTCCTCTTGATCGGAGCTAGCACTATACCGGAGATTGAATCCATCTTCAGAAACATCTGCGAGGTTCCAGTGGACGACGACGGACTTCGGTTCTTGCCAGAGACGGTAGCCGCCGAGGAGATCCGCGAAGACAAAGCCTACCAGGGAGTAAGAGTAACTCTTTTGGCGATGCTCGGAGTTGCTCGGATTCACGTGCAAGTTGATGTTGGTTTCGGGGATGCCGTTGTCCCGGCTCCGCTGATGGCCAATTTCCCATCCCTGCTGAGGCTACCGTCGCCGCAAATGGTGAGTTACACGCGAGAGTCGTCCATCGCCGAGAAATTCGAGGCATTGGTTCTTTTAGGCCTTTTGAACAGCCGGATGAAGGATCTGTTCGACATCTGGGTATTGAGCCAGAAATTCGCGTTTCATGGTCCCGCCCTGGTCCAAGCCATAGAAGCGACTTTCAGGCGGAGAGGCACTCCCATCCCAGAGTCGCCACCGGTAGCATGCACACCGGCCTATACCCTTTCTCTGGAAAAGCAAGCCCAATGGGCTGCCTATTGCAAAAAAACGAGATTCGGCATCGAACCGCCTAAGGAACTGCCAGAGATCATGGCCACAATCTCCCAATTTCTCCTGCCGCCTGCCCGAGCGCTAACGGACCACCGGAATTTCGCCTTGACCTGGCCTCCAGGCGGACCCTGGGGCTAGTGCCTCCGCTAGAGGCTGGACAATGCCGCGTGAAGCGAAGCTGGCAGGCACGCTTACCGCCAAGCGACTATCCCTTGTCTCTCACGACCGAAAATAGCGAGCGCCATTATTAGCGATGTTGCCAGTTTTCGCTAATAGGCCATTCCAAGGGAGCCGACTCGGCTTGATAGTACTGTTTACTAAGTAATTTAAGTTGACAGATATTACTCAGTAACCTATACTTACTCTTGGGAGGTCATGCGTGCCGACGATTGCTTTGATCAACCAGAAGGGCGGGGTAGGGAAGACCACGTCCACAATAAACTTAGGGGCCGGCTTGGCAATGCTCGGAAAGGCCGTTCTCCTGGTGGACCTTGACCCACAGGCGCATCTAACCTACGGGCTGGGGATTGCGGCTCACGAGTTGGAATGCACCATTTACGAGGTTCTGAAGGGTGAAGCGACATCAGCCGAGGCCATTCTAAGGCGCAATGGGGTGGATGTTCTTCCCGCCTCGTTGAGCCTGTCAGGAGCGGAGATGGAGTTCTCTGGCGTAGCCGGGCGGGAATTCCTACTCAAGGAAGCCTTGCTGGGAAGCGAACAGTATGACTATGTTCTCCTGGACTGTCCGCCAAGCCTCGGCCTTTTAACCCTTAACGCGCTTACGGCGGCGCAGGAAGTATACATTCCCCTCCAAACGGAGTTCCTGGCGCTTCAGGGCATGAGCAAGTTGATTGATACCATCAACGTTGTCAAGAAGCGCCTGAACCCTGGCTTGATAGTCTCCGGCATTATCGGCACCCGCTTTGATGCGCGCAAGAACCTAAGCCGCGAAGTGGTGGCGAAGATCGAGGAACACTTCACCGACAAGCTTTTCAAGACCCTGATTCATGACAACGTGGCACTCGCCGAGGCTCCCAGTTTTGGCCAGACCATCTTCGAGTACAGGCCGGATTGCCGCGGCGCGAGGGATTACCTTGACCTAAGCCGCGAAGCCGTAGCAAGGAGGTGAACCATGTCCCAGAAACCACGCATGGGCTCCGACCCGTTTCAGAGAAAAGACCCGCTGGGCTGGATTGACGGCAGCCGAGCCGAAGAGCCAAGTGAGGGCACCGGCGCATCCAATCCACCTAGTAATCCAGGGAAGCCGAGTAAGCCCGGTAAGCCGAGTGTCCCTGGTACACCCAGCCACACAAGTAACCCGAGTAAACATGAGTTACAGGGTCAACAGAGTACTCCCGACCATTCCAGTACACCCAGTGGACACTCCAGAGGGATGACCACATCAAAGGGCCTCCGCCCCGGCTGGACCCGCGCCACCTTCATCGTGAAAGAAGAAACCGTCCAACAGCTCAAGGCTGTAGCCTACTGGGATCGGAAGGAGCTGAAGC
>JAEMPZ010000161.1 GCA_022759065.1 Acidobacteriota bacterium
CGTCTCACGTCTCACGTCTTACGTCTCTCGCCTGACGCCTAACTCCTTACACCTATCTTTCCTCCCTTACCTCCCGGACCTCCCTGTGAATCTGCCCTTTGTGTCTTGGTGGCTTGGTGGTGAATCTTCCGGCGCTGGAATGCGGTTTCGGGCTTTCGGCGCATCGGCGTTGGTGGTAAGCTTTGCTTCCGGCCGCGAGTGCGGCCTTGTCCGGGTTATGAGTTCCGAGTGGCTGGTTGGCTTGCTCACCCATCGCCTCTCATTGCTCATCCCTTTTGGAGGTTTTGATGAAGACGTTTTTCATTCTTGCCGCCGCGCTGCTTCTTTCCGCTTCTTTGTTCACTTTCGCTCAAGCGGCTCCTCCCGCAAAGCCGGAGGCGTTCTACGCGCCGGATCCCGAAGACCCCATCCTCAAGGAACTGGAAGCGCGCGACAAGAAGCTTCAGGATGAGGCGCAAGCGAAAACCGATGCCATCGTCAAGGAACAGGAGGCCAAGAAAGAGAAAGAAAAGGATGACGAAAAGGCGCTTCGCTTCGACATGAAGGGAATTCGCCACCCCTCGTCAGCCGGCGACTTCAAGGTCCAGGCCTGGCATTTTCCGCCCGTGCCGCAGTATCTGACCGGCACCTGCTGGGCTTTCTCGACCGTCTCCTACTACGAATCCGAAATCAAAAGACTCCACGACAAAGAGATCAAGCTGTCGGAGATGTGGACCGTCTATTGGGAGTACGTCGAAAAGGCGAAAGGCTACATCGCCACTCGCGGCAATTCGGTCTTCGACGAGGGCTCCGAAAGCGAAGCCGTTCCAAGAGTCTGGAAAACTTACGGCATCGTGCCGGAGTCCGCCTACGCGGGCGTTCTTGACAAAAACGGCCTCCACGACCACGCGCCGATGGTGGAAGAAATGAAAGCCTACCTTGCCTACTGCAAGGCAAACAACTACTGGGACGAGCCTCAAATCATCTCCGCCATTAAAGGGATCATGAACAAGACGATGGGCGAGCCGCCGGCGGAAGTGAAGTGGGAGGGCCGGACTTACACCCCGCAGGCCTTCCTCGCCGATGTTTGCGGCCTCAAGATGGACGATTACGTTCCATTCATTTCGACTCTTCAGGCCCCATTCTGGACCAGGGCGGAATTGAAGGTCGAGGACAACTGGTGGCACGACGCACAATACCTGAACGTGCCGCTCGATGTTTTCTACGGCATCATCACAAGGGCCGTGAAAGCCGGTTCCACGCTCGCGATAGGCGGGGACGTGACGGAGCCGGGATACAACGGTTACGAGAAGATCGCGGTCGTGGCGGACTTTGACATCCCGCCTGAAATGATTGGCCAAAGCGCGCGAGAGATGCGCATCGAAAGCGGTTCCACCGCCGACGACCACGGCATTCACCTTGTCGGCTGGACGCAAATTGACGGCCAGGACTGGTTTCTGATCAAGGATTCTGCCCGCGCCGCCCGCAAGGCCCCTCCCGAAGGGTACCTCTTCTACCGGGGCGACTACGTCAAATTGAAGATGCTCTCATTCACCGTCCACAAGAGTTTCGTAGAGGACGTGCTGGAGAAGTTTGCCAAAAAGGAAAAGAGGTGACGGGCTGACACGGTGGCGGGGTATCGGAGCTACGGCGTGGCAGTGCCACAAGTTAAAATTGACCATGTTTTTTGACGGCAACTTGGTATTACCCGCCCTGGGTGACGATGACCACCTCGGCCTGGGGAAAAGCGCGAGCTTCGATCCCGATGACGGAGGATTGTCCCGCCTGGAATATAACCTGCTTTGAGTCCTGAGCCTCGATTGGCCGACGCTTCACAAGCGCTCTCACGACGGCCCGCACCTCGTGTTTGCCCGCGGGCACTTCAAAAGTCCTGGCCTCTCGAAAGCCCAGGCGGCCATCAACCATCCGGCGGGCCAGAAACGGGAGATCCAGTTTCTGCTGGCCATCCACGAATAGGGCGAGCCTTCCATCCGGCAGGCGGGTTTCAAAGATCACGGTGACGGAACAGTGCTTAACGGCCTCATGCTTTGGCTCCTCGGCAACTGCTTGCCTCTTTGCGCTGGATGGCGCCGGTTCTTGACGCGGCTGGCTTGGCTGAAGTGGCTTCTGCTGGGTCACGGCAGGGGGCGCGGCTGGTTTGGGCTTGCCGGGACCCGCGGCCAAAACAACGCCCAGGATAAATGCGACGGCTATGGCCGTCACTCCAAGAACGAGAAGCGCCGCAACAAGGAGGCCTTTCTTGCTGCTCTCTTCCTCTGACGGAACATCGGGCGGTTGTACCACCGTTTGCTGAATGGCCGTTGGCGCGCCGGCAAACGTGGCTTGGGGACGAGCGGCTGGAAATGTTGGCGCGCCCGTCGCGCCTGGCCCGGCTTGCGGCGCCGGAGCCAGGTCAAGCGTGGCTTCCGAGAGCGCGGCCGCCGCTCGTGTCTGGGAAAAGGCGTCATCAAGCGCGCGCACAAGGGCGTGCCCGTCAGGGTAACGCCCCGCCGGTTCCTTGCAGAGCATGGTTTCGATTACGCTGGCAAGTGGTGCCGGGATGGTGGGGTCTTGGGGCAGCGGCTCCGGCTGGCCGTGGACGATGTGGTAGCAGACGCTCGATATGGTGTCGCCCTTGAAGGGCCTGCGTCCAACGAGCATCAAATAGAAGACGACTCCAAGGGAGAAAAGGTCCGAACGGCCATCCAGCGGGTCGCCTAGCACTTGCTCGGGGCTCATGAAAAAGGGCGTGCCGAGAATCTCGCCGGTGCGCGTCAGCTCGCTCGTGGTCACGTGCGCCACGCCGAAATCGGCGATGACCGCCCGCCCCGTCCCATTTTCGATGAGGATGTTGTCGGGCTTGATGTCCCTGTGGACTATGCCCCGCTCGTGCGCGTATGCAAGTCCTTCCGCAACCTGGCGCACGACGTGGACCGCCTCTTCAACCTTGAGGCGCCCCTCTTCCTTGAGCCGCTTGGCGAGGCTGGTTCCCTCGACAAATTCCATCGCCATGAAGGGGACGCCGTTTTCGACGCCCACGTCATGGATGGTCACGATGTTGGAATGGTGGAGAACTCCGGCCGCCTGCGCCTCGCGGAAGAACCTCGCCTTGAATTCGTCGAGCTGCCCTTCGGAGAGAAGGCCCGAGAGCGTGATCGTCTTGATCGCCAGGGTGCGCCCGATCAGCGGGTCCCTCGCCTTGTAGACCACGCCCATCGCGCCTCGGCCTATGGTCTCAAGGATAGTATAGCGGCCTATCTTCTTAGGCACGTTCTCCATGTCTTAAGAGTAAGCCAAACGATTACAAAAGGCAATGGCCCCCAATCCCTTATCAGGTGAAAGAGCATTGA
>JAEMPZ010000143.1 GCA_022759065.1 Acidobacteriota bacterium
GGCTCGATGGCTCCCCAATCCCTTATTAGGTGAAAGAGCATTTGGGCTAAACAACGTGTCCATCGGCGTTTGGGGACACCGCTAGAGTTCCATCGCGGGATTGGGGCCCCGTCATATCCCCATCACGGGATTGGGGCGTCAACGCTTCTGTGGTTCGGCGTTCTTGGGCGGAGGATTCCCGGACGGTTCCGCCGTGGTGGCCGGAGCCTGCGCGGTGGAAGCGCCCGCGGCGTCAGGCGCCATCGGCGCGGCGTTCAGCCTGGCGATTACGGCATCGCTGCCATCCACGGTTTCCGAGGCCCAGATCACGTCAGCGCCGTTTCGCGTCATGACGATGTCCCACCCCTTTTCCCGGGCTATGGCCTCCACTGCCGGAATCAACTGCTCGCGCATCTGCTTTGCCAGCGCGTCCCTCTGCTGGTTGAATGCCTGCTGGGCCTGTTGTTGCGCAATTGACAACTGCTGTTGCATGTCTTTTAGCGCCGATTCTTCTTTTGCCCTCTGGTCCTCGGAGAGCCTCTCTTTGGCCGAGTCAAAGTCGCTCTGGCGCTTCTGGTACGCTTCAATCATAGGGCTAAGCTGCTGCTTGATGGACTCATCGAGCCCCTGAAGCCTGGACTGAAGCCTCTGTGCCAGCTTGGACCCTTGAAAAATCTTGTTCATGTCGAGCACTGCAACGACCGGGCACGGCTTCCCTGGCGCCGGCGGAGCAGGTGACGGCGGGTCAGCGGCGAAGGACGTGACAGCCGCGCAAAGCAAGAGCGCTGAAGAAACAATAGCCAACTTTTTCAAAAGCCACCTCCATGGCGCCACCGCGGCGCCGGGTGCTGGTAGTGTGAGGCCACCAGGCCACGGTGTCAAGGCCGCGCCGGTCAAAATAAAAAGGGGGCGATTCCCGCCCCCATGACGTTTCTAGGCGCTTGCCTGAATGCTATATCCTCAGCGGGAGGACTCCAGCATCTCATCCGCGAGGTTGCCGGCCCCGTAAATCTTGCGCAGGGCCTCAAGAATCGCCCTGACGTCCACGGCTACGCATCGAGCCTGGTATTCATCATATACGAAAGTGTTGGGATGGCTTTGAGCGTTGCCGTCGAAAACCAGGCCGACCAGGCGGCCTTCGCGGTCCACCACGGGGCTGCCGGAGTTGCCACCCGTGATGTCCGCCGTGCAAACAAAATTCAGCGGCGTCTTGAGGTCAATGTCCGCCTGATGTGCCGCCGTGCGCGCTGGAACGGAGAAATCGCCCTTGTTCCCGAAACCGTAAGCCCGGTCAAATATGCCGTAGAAGGTGGTAAAGGGGGGGACAAGGGTCGTGCCCTGCGGGTATCCGGCCACCTTGCCGAAGGCAAGCCTGAGCGTGCCCGTGGCGTCGGGGTAAGTGTCGGTCCCGTAAACGGCGAACCCGGCCTTGGCAACCTTGGTCAGCGCAGCTTCTTCAACCGCTTCAACGTGGTCGCGGAAGGCCTTTCGCGTTTCTCGAAGCACCGGGTCCATTCTGCGGGCCAGCGTTATCATCGGGTCGTCGCACTTTGCAACGGCCTTGCCTTTGTTTTCTAGGAGCTTCTTGCGAAACGCGGGATCGTCCAACTTCGTCCCTTCAAGAAGGCTCTTTGCCAGCGCCCCGGGCTGCTGTCCTTGAAGGACGGCCTTAACGAATGGATCATCAGGCCCCAGCCCCTTGAGCATCTGTTCGAACCCATAGGTGAGGGTGACTTCCTCAAGATCCTTGTAGACAGGCGCCGGGGCTTGCACCCAGCGCAAAAGATCAGGCAACTCGGCCTCATGGTAGCCTTCGAGCCTTTCCTGGTCAGGCTTGGAAACTTCATCCGAGTAGCGGACAATCTGGAGAGCCGTGCCCAAGAGGCCGCGCCCCCCCATGCCCACGTCCATCTTGTAGCGCAGGTCGTTCTCATGGCCTCGCGCCCATTCGATTGCCGACTCGACATTCTTCCAGGCGTCTCCATATTCCTTGGATAGTTCAGGGGATTTCTCGACCGCCAGGCGCAGAGCATCTTCTTGGGAGCGCTTCTTGGCCATCAGCTCTGGATCATTCAAGCCGCGAAGCTCTCCCTCCATGGACTTAATGCTGTTTTCCATGAAGTAGAGAACTGTTCTTGCGCGCCTCGCCTCTTCAGGTCCCTTGGAGCTGTAAGCTTTCAAAAGGGCTCGCACCTCCTTCATCCGATTCAGGCCGAATGGCATGGCGGCGTCCCTAGCATACTCCAGCATCGCGAGAGTTTGAAGCCTGTCTGTTCGGCCGGGGTGGCCCGAGACGAAGACGAGGTCACCATCCTTCGCCCCTTCGGGGTTGACCTTTAGGTAATTTTCGACGTGGGCCGGCTTGCCGTTTTCGTAGGCGCGAAGCATGGCCATGTCGAGGTCGTAACGGGGATAGGTGAAGTTGTCGTCGTCGCCGCCAAAGAAGGCGGCCTGAAGCTCGGGGATGAAGACAAGGCGGACGTCGCTGTACTCCTTGTAGCGGTAAAGCGCGTACTTGGCGCCTCCGTAAAGAGTGACCACTTGGCCTTTCAGCCCCGTCTTCTTCATGCAGTCGTTTTCTATGGAGGTTATTTGCGCCTCCCTTTGCGCCCTGGCTTCCGCCGGAGAAGCGCCGGGCTTCACTCCGCCATTCACGGCCGGGGTCACGTCCTCGATGGACTCGAGCACCTTTATGGTCATTCCGGGGACTGGAATCTCATGCCCGAGGTCTTGCGCCACGAAGCCGTCGCGGACGTAGTTGTGCTCGGGAGTCGAAAGGCGCTGCGCCGCCCCCAGAGCCACGTGGTGGTTCGTCAGGATAAGACCGTCCTTCGAAACGAAGCTCGCGCTGGCGTACATGTCAACCGAACTGAGGCGCAAGTGGTCAAGCCACGCCTGCGACGGGACGAAGCCGTAGCGCGCCTCCAATTGTTTGGCTGGAACATGGTCATAGGTCCACATGCCTTCGTCGGCCCTCGCCGCCACGCTCGCCAAGCAAAAGGCCGCCACCAGGACCGGCGTTATCGCCCTGAAAAGAAAAACGCCACGTTTCTCGACTGTCATCATGGGCTCTCCTTTTAAGAAAGGGGCGCAATGCCCCGCAAATTGCCCGTTACGAAATCGCCCGGCCAAAAGTTTCACCTGAAAGTGGACGCGCGTGCGATAAGGACATACATTATCACCGTAGCGCGTGCGCGCGGAAAGGAGGGGAGGACCATGAGATGGCGATGCTGGTTCTTATTCCTGATCGCGGCGGCCCTGGTTTCTGTTTTCGGCTGCTCCGGCGCCAGGGAAGTGCGGGTAGGGCTCGCGGCTCCTCTTTCGGG
>JAEMPZ010000214.1 GCA_022759065.1 Acidobacteriota bacterium
TGCAGGGCGGCGCTTCCAGCATTGACCTGCCTTTGGGAGGCAGCGCCCAGCTCGGACCCGTCAAGATTGACATTCAAAAACTCACGCTTCTGGTCGGAGCCCAGTCTGGCAACCCCTACGTGGGTTTCAGCCTGACCGGCGGCGTTCATTTGAGCAACGTGCTTGCGGTGAGCGTGGGGAACCTCAAGTACAAACTCATCTACCAGGGAGGCGGCTTCCACGGCGAAGGCCCGACCGTTGATTCGGTGAAGGTCCACGCGCAGTTCCCGGACGTTTCGCCGACGGTGACTCTTGACGTGGAGCTGACCTATTCGAACAGCGGAGGAAACACTAGGTTCGGCGTTCAAGGCCACCTCTCCATCGTCAACGCGGTAGACATCCAGGCCGCGTTCCTAGTAGGCTACCAAGGCAACCAGGACTTCTGGATGGCGCGCGCCTCGATACCGCTTGGGCCTTCCGGCATAACCCTCTTCCCGCCGTTCCTTTCGCTCTACCAGCTACAGGGCGGGCTCGGCCACAACGTGCCGCTCTCCGCGCTCTCGGGGACGACGCCACTCGCGAATATCAGCCCGACTTTCGACGGGACCTATGCCTTCATGGCCGGAGCGCGGCTGGGCTCATCTGATGGAGGCTTCACCTATTGTTTCGACGGGACGCTCACGATAAAGGCCGGAGGTCCGGACGCTGGCTTCCGCATTGACGCTAAGGCTTGGATACTCACCGACGATCATTCGGGCAACGGCCAATTCCAGGGGTTCATGCAGTACGCTTCCGGTTCCTTTGACGCGGGGCTGTCCGGGAGCTGGAGCCTGATGGGAGGCGCTGTCACGATCACTGCGCCTAGCAAGGCGGTCAGCGTCCACTTCGGTTCTGGCGACTGGCACGTTTACATCGGCCAGAACGTTGACGGGCTGAAGCTCACGGCTCACGTCCTCATCGCGGACTGCCACGGTTACTGCATGTTGGACAACACCGGCTTCAGGGTGGGCGGCGACGTGAGCTGCCACCTGCACTGGGGAGGCAGCTTGTGGGGATTCGGCGCCCACGTGGACGCCAGCGCGAGCGCCTCCATAGACGTGGCGATCCTTTTCGGCCCCGTCCATATATCGGGCGACTTCGCCGCATCGGCGAGCCTGTCGGGGGGCCTTGACACCCCGGTCGGGTGCCTCTGCATCAGCCTCAGCGGCGGCTTGAATCTTCACGCCGAGGCGATGCCCGTCTCGGTATGTGGCAAAGCCTGGCTGGACTTCGGCGAGATTTGCTGGTGCCTGGTAGGCTGCTGCGATCACTATTCGGTCACGGTCGGCCCACTCTGCGTTTAGCGGGAGGATGAAATGAAGAGCTCGCGAATTATCTTAATCGGCTTTTCCGCCCTCTTGGTAGCGGGAAGCCTGCTGGCGCAGGAAAATCGCGGTTATGTGGCCGCGGCATCGGACGGCAACGGAGACGTGAAGTTGTTCTGGCCCATCCCCAGGGCGAGCTGGCCTTCACAGGGCTACACGCTTGAGCGCGTGGATACATCGGGGAAGGCCGTCGCAATAGCTTCCGGCCTTCGTCCAAATTGGAACGAGGGCCTAACCAAGGCGCTTCCGCAGAGCCAGTCCGACCCGTTAATCAAGCTTGACGCGATGGACCGCCAGGCGGCTGCCGGCCACCCCCCGGAGGACTACGCTGGCCTCAAGGGCTTCATGTTCATCAACGCGGCGACCGACTTCAATTTCGCCAAAGCGTGCGGCCTCGCCTGGGAGGACCATCCTCCGGGGCCCGCCGTATATCGCCTCAAAGACGGAGCCGGGAACGTGTTGGGGCTTTCCCTGGCCGTTGACCCGCGGGAAATTACGCCGCCAGCCGCCGCGCCTCAAGGAGTCAAGGCCGAAGTGACGGCTCAAGGCGTAGATCTTGATTGGGAAGCGGGGCCTCCGACGCCGGGCATGCCAGAGTTTTTCTTCCGTGTAAAGCGCGACGACGGGGGAGGAATGAAGGTCCTAGGCAAGGGGCCGATTTTCCCCGGGAATGAAGAAGAGCGCAGGAAGCAGAAGCTTCCGCGGTTCACGGATGACACAGCTCCGCTCGAACAGGATGTCACTTACACCGTCGTCGCCCTTGATGTCTTCGGAAGGGAGAGCAGCCCGTCCCAGCCGTTGAAGATTTTCGTCCCGGACGTGGCGGCATCCTTTCCGCCAGCCGCCGTCACGGCCGACTCGAAGCCTGGGACGATCACGCTTTCATGGCCGAGTCCACAAAGCCCGCGAACGGCCGGCTACCTGGTGGAGCGAAGCGCCTTCAGCCAGGGGCCTTACACGATGTTGACGCAAAAGCCCATTCCCGCTGGAACGCTGAGCTATTCGGACGGCTCCGGCACGCCGGGGACTCATTATTACTACCGCGTCTATTCACTTGACCCGCGCCAGAAACCGGGCGCGCCATCTCACGCCGCCGCGGCCGTTTTTCTCGGCCTGTCGGCGCCAGCTTCACCGGAGGGGCTTGAAGCGTCGAAGGGCGCGGACGCGATTTCCCTTAAATGGAACGCGGTCAAGGGCGCGGCTGGCTACCGCGTCGAAAAGACCGCGGGCGAAGGAGACCGCTGGGCATACGCGGGCAACGCCATCGTCATGGACACGCGCTTCGATGACCCGATCGTTTTGGGAATGGAAGGAGTCATGCGCTACCGCGTCACGGCGGTCAGCGCCGACAATCAGGCCAGCGCGCCAAGCTCCGAGCTCAAGGTCGAGCTGCCGCCCAACCGTGCTCCCGCGGTTCCAAAGATCACCGGCTTCGACGGCATGAACGGAGCCGCCCACATCCAGTTCATCCCGGGCGGCGATCCTGAAAAGGCTCAGGGCTTCATCGTGCTGCGAAGCGCCACGCGGGCTGGCGAGCCGAGGGTGCTCAACTCGAAGCCGCTCGATGGAACGACCAGGACATTCACGGACGATCAGGTCGTTCCAGGACAGGAATACTGGTACAGCATCGTCGCGGTGGACTCTGCCCAGAACCGGAGCGAGGCGTGCGCTCCAGTGGCCGTGCGCGTGGGCGACCCTGTTCTTCAGGCGCCTGAAGCGCCGAAGCTCCAGTATCTCGAAAATCCGTTCCCGCGCGTCGTAATAAGCTTTGATCCTGGACCGGGCGCTACCGCCGCCGTCGTCGAGCGCCAGCTTGCTGGAAGCACCGAATGGAGCCGCGTCGCCGGACCGCTTGCGCCTGGAACGGCGCAAGCTCTCGATACAAGGCCGCCAAAAGGCCAGAGCGTATCCTACCGCCTCTATTACCAGGCGTTGAG
>JAEMPZ010000165.1 GCA_022759065.1 Acidobacteriota bacterium
CATGAGGACCGAGGCTTCCAGCTGAGAGGCCGGAGAAAGAGGAACGTGAACGGCCATCTGGGCGCCATCGAAGTCGGCGGTGAAAGCCGTGCAGGCCAGCGGATGCAGCTTGATCGCCTTTCCTTCCACCAGCACCGGCTCGAAAGCCTGTATGCCAAGCCTGTGCAGCGTCGGCGCGCGGTTCAAGAGGACCGGATGCTTCTGGATCACCTCTTCAAGAACGTCATAAACCTCCGGAAGCCCCGCTTCAACCATCTCCTTGGCCTGCTTTATGGTCATCGCGAGGCCGCGCTCTTCGAGCTTGGAAAAGATGAAGGGCTTGAAGAGCTCTATTGCCATTAGCTTTGGCAGGCCGCACTGATTGAGCTTCAGGTCTGGGCCGACGACGATTACCGAGCGCCCCGAATAGTCAACGCGCTTGCCCAGAAGGTTCTGCCGGAAACGCCCCTGTTTGCCCTTGAGAGTGTCCGAGAGGGACTTCAGCGGCCTGTTGTTGGTTCCCTTGAGCACTCGGCCGCGGCGGCCGTTGTCAAAGAGGGCGTCCACCGCCTCCTGAAGCATTCGCTTTTCGTTGCGCACTATGACGTCGGGCGCCCGCATTTCTATCAGCTTCTTCAGGCGGTTGTTCCTGTTTATCACCCGGCGGTAAAGATCGTTGAGGTCGCTCGTCGCGAACCGCCCGCCATCCAGCGGAACGAGCGGCCTCAATTCCGGCGGGGTCACCGGCAGCACATCGAGGACCATCCACTCGGGGCGGTTTTCGCTTTTTATGAACGATTCCAATATCTTGAGGCGTTTGTTGAGGCCCGCCCTTTTCTGGTTGTTGCCCAGGACCTTTACGTACGAGCGCGCCAGGTTGCGCTGACATTCCAGGCGGGTGAGCCGCTGCCCCTTTGCCGACTGGCATGAAGCACACTGGCAGTTATCGTAGAACTGCTTCAACAGATCCTGCACGCCCTTGGCGCCGATGGCGTACCCGAACGAATCCGGCCCGTATACCGACCGGAATGCGTCGAGCGCTTTGTCAAACAGAAGCGCCTTGTACTTGAGGACCGTCGCCCCCACCAGATCCTCGTTGTAGCTGAGAGAGTTCTCCACGTGCTTGAAGAGAGCCTCGTAAGCGTCCTCTTCGTCACCTTTTTCTATGGTGGCCGATTCATACTTCCAGACCGCGTCCTCGATGTTCTTTAGAATGCGGTTGCGCTCCTGGGGGGTGTCATTGGGATGCCTGGCGAGGTAGGCGTTCTTGACCTCGTCAATGTCAACTTCGATGAACTTGGGGTCGGTCACGACCCACTGTTCGTAGTAGTTGAGGCTCTCCACTTCCTTCAGCTTCATGCCGAGGATCAGGGAAATCCTTGACGGGGTGCCTTTCAAATACCAGATGTGGCTCACCGGCGCGGCGAGCTCTATGTGGCCCATGCGTTCCCGCCGTACCTTCGACTGTATGACCTCCACGCCGCACTTCTCGCAGGTCACCCCGCGGTACTTCATGCGCTTGTACTTTCCGCAGAGGCATTCCCAATCGTTTACCGGGCCGAAAATCTTGGCGCAGAACAGGCCATCGCGCTCTGGCTTGAAGGTCCGGTAGTTAATGGTCTCGGGCTTCGTCACCTCGCCGTGGGACCACGCCCGAATCTGCTCGGGCGAGGCAAGGCGCACCTGGATGCCCTTTATTTTATTGATGCTCCGGCTTTTTTCAAGATAAGTGGCTCGTCTCAAGGTTTACCCCCTGTGACTGAAATTCCGCAACGGGCAAATGCATAGCTCGTTCCTCTCCCGCTCCAAGCGCGGGATTGGGGCGTGACGTCACGCCTCCGTGGTAGAGGCCGGCTCACCTTCGGCTTCGGCTTCCGCTTCGACCAGTTTCACGTCTATACCCAGTCCTTGAAGCTCTTTCACCAGGACGTTAAACGATTCCGGTATCCCTGGCTCGTCCGGGTATTGGCCCTTCACGATGCTTTCATACATTTTTGTGCGGCCGTAAACGTCATCGGACTTCACCGTTAAAATTTCCTGGAGGATGTTGGCCGCGCCGTAAGCTTCAAGCGCCCAGACCTCCATTTCGCCGAAGCGCTGTCCGCCAAACTGCGCCTTGCCGCCCAACGGCTGCTGCGTTATCAAGGAGTACGGCCCGATGGAACGGGCGTGGATCTTGTCTTCCACGAGGTGGGCGAGCTTAAGCATGTAGATGATGCCGACCGTCACCTTCTGGTCCATGAAGGTCCCGTTGCGGCCGTCCCTGAGACGTATCTTGCCGTCCAGGGGAAGCTTGGCCTTCTTCAGAAGTTCCTTGATGTCGCCCTCGTTGGCGCCGTCAAAAACGGGGCTTGAGACCCAGAGGCCCAGGGCACGCGCAGCCCACCCAAGGTGCGTCTCAAGGATCTGCCCGACGTTCATGCGGCTTGGAACGCCGAGCGGGTTGAGCACGATCTCAACAGGCGTGCCATCTGGAAGGAAAGGCATGTCTTCTTGAGGCAGTATGCGGCTGACCACGCCCTTGTTGCCGTGGCGGCCCGCCATCTTGTCGCCGACCTGAATCTTCCGCTTGATGGCCACGTAAACCTTGACCATCTTTATGACGCCAGGGAGAAGCTCGTCGCCGCGCTCCAGGCTGCTGATCTTCTCCTGGAACTCCTGTTCAAGGACCTCGATCTTGCGCTTCGTCCGCTCTTCGATTTCGCGAATTCGCGCGTTGGCTTCCTTGAATTTGGCCTGTATCTGAATTCGCGGCAGCAGGTCGGCGCGGATGGAGGAAAGCGCCTTCGCGCTCAGCTTCTCGCCCTTCTCCAGCAGCTCCTCGCCGGTCAGGTCGTCGCGAAGCGCGGCGCTGGTCATGGTCCCGTCGAGCAGGTCCGTTATCTTCTTGCGGTTTTCCTCCCTCAGGATCCTGATCTGGTCCTGAAGGTTTTTTTGCATCGTGGAGATGTACTCTTCTTCGATTGAAAGCGTCCGGCTGTCTTTCTCCTCGCCCTTCCGGGTAAAGATCTTGACGTCCACCACGACGCCGGAAATGCCTGGCGGGCAGCGCAATGAAGCGTCCCGGTACTCGGCCGCCTTTTCGCCGAAAATCGCCCTCAGGAGTTTTTCTTCCGGCGTCATCTGGGTTTCGCCCTTGGGCGTCACCTTGCCCACGAGCACGTCGCCCGGCTTGACGTGGGCGCCGATGCGGATTATTCCGCTCTCGTCGAGGTCCTTCAGGTAGGCTTCGGAGATGTTCGGGATGTCCCTGGTGATCTCCCCCTTGCCCAGCGTGGGGTCGCGCGCCTGAATTTCCAT
>JAEMPZ010000168.1:0-1810 GCA_022759065.1 Acidobacteriota bacterium
CTGCGCCTCTGTGGTGAATATTCTCCCTTTGTGTCCTCTGTGCCTTTGTGGTGATTGTTTTTTCTTCTTTCGACGACCGACCAGCGACGACCGACGACTGCGCATCAACCCGCGCGTCCGTCAACCGTCGTCCGTCGCCGTCGTCCTTCCTCTGTCTTCCTTCATCTTTCAGTGGTGGCATTTCCCTCCCGCTTGCGTCGCGCCCTGCTTTCGGCCTAAACTTTGCGCATGGAGGATGCCTTGCGCGCACGCCGCTTTCTTTTGTTTCTCGCAGTTGGCCTTCTTGGTGCCCTCGCGTTGGCGGGGAGGGAGACTTTGGTGATTCTCGATGGTTTCACCCCAAATCCTCCGAAGAAAATGGAGAAGGGGCTTGAGGTGCAGGGCCTCGGCTACCACTTGAGGAACTCCGATTTGGATGTCACCGTCCAGCCGCTCTTCCTTCCAGAGATCGGGCGGTATTTCAGCGAGCGGGGGCTAAAGAACCCCTTCTACGATATCCCGCGGGAGATGAACTACTTCTTCTTCAAAGTGAGGCTGGAAAACCTCAGCAAGAGCGAGACGCTGGAGTTTCTGCCGACGAACGCCGTCATGGAAAGCTGCATGGCCAAGGATGAATCCTCCGTGTACCAGACCTTCTACAAGTTCGAGGATGGCGAAGAGCGCCTGGCTGTTTTGGGCAGGACCCTGTTTCTCAAGCCCCTCATGCTTCCTCCGGGCCAATGGATCGAGAGGCTGCTCTTTTTCGAGTACGACGATAACTTCAGCGCCCACCGAATGACGCTGGTGCTCGCCAACATGGCCGTGGGAAGGAACCAGTACGAACTGCAATTCCCGTACAGGGCCAAATACACGAAGGAAAAACGATGACGCCGCGAATTCTTGACGGAAAAGCCACGGCTGATGCCATTCTAGCCGAATTGAAGGAAAGGGCGGGGCGGCTTGCCGCTTCGGGAGGCCGCCCGCCGGGCCTCGCCGCCGTGCTGGTTGGGGACAATCCAGCCAGCAAGGTCTACGTGGGATCGAAGGTCCGGGCTTGCGCCAATCTGGGCTTCTATTCCGAGCGGGTCGAGAGGCCGGCCTCCGCGACGACGAGGGAAATTCTGGAGATCGTCCGCGGCCTTAATGACAACCCGGCGATAGACGGCATCCTCGTCCAGTTGCCTTTGCCTGCGCAGGTTGATTCAATGGCGGTTTTGAGCGCGGTGGATCCTTCAAAGGACGTGGACGGATTCCATCCTATTAACGTAGGCAATCTCGTGCTGGACCGCCCGGGCTTTGTCCCATGCACGCCGGCCGGCATAATGGAGCTTTTGCGGCGCCATGATATTGCCTTGAGGGGAAAAAGGGCCGTTGTGGTTGGGCGCTCGGCCATCGTGGGCAAGCCGATGGCGATGCTCCTTTTGCGCGAGCACGCGACCGTCACGATCTGCCATTCGCGAACCAAAGATCTTGAAGCAGTATGCCGCGAGGCGGATATCCTGGTTGCCGCCATCGGAAAGCCCGCCTTCGTCACGGAGGACTTCATCAAGCCAGGCGCGGTTGTGGTGGACGTCGGCATAAACCGGGTGAGCGACCCGGATGAGGCGCGCCGCCTCTTTGGCGGTGACGAGAGACGAATCGCCCAGGTGCTAGAAAAAGGTTCGACCCTCGTGGGCGATGTCCTGCCGACGGCCATGTGGGAGAAGTCCTCTTGGTACACGCCGGTTCCCGGCGGCGTCGGCCCGCTGACCATTGCGATGCTCATGGCCAACACCCTCAAGGCCCGGATGGAAAGGCAAGGATGAAGCATGAAGGCTGAAGCGTGAAGAGT
>JAEMPZ010000168.1:1910-3275 GCA_022759065.1 Acidobacteriota bacterium
GGGGTTGCCATGTTGCACGCCGGCTTGACTGGTGGAGTTGGAAGCGGCAAGAGCCTGGCTGCCGCCGAGTTCGCCCGCCTTGGCGCGGTGGTTCTCGACGCGGACAAAATCGCGCGCGAGCTTTTGTCCAAAGGCACATCAGGCGCCCGCTTGGTCGCCGCAACTTTTGGCGCGCCGGTACTTGTGCCTGGGGGCGAGGTGGACAGAGCCGCGCTCGCAAGGCTCGTTTTCTCAGATGATGCCTCAAGGCGCCGGCTCGACGGGCTGCTTCACCCGCTAATCGTGGCCAGGCGAAGGGAACTATTAGAACAGATCAAGCGTACGTCGCCACCGGATGTCATCGTCGTGACCGAGGCGGCGCTCATCTTCGAGGCGGGAACGCGTGGCGAGTTTGATCGCGTGATCCTTGTGACGGCGCCGGAAGCCGTCAGGCGCGCGCGCCTGGCAGCGCGAGGCTGGGGCGCGGCCGAGATCGAGGCTCGAATCCGCTCGCAGTGGGACGATGACAGGAAGCGGCCGCTCGCGGACTACGTTATTGACAACGGAGGCGGCACTGAAGAGCTGAAAGTCCAAGTATCAAAAGTGTGGGCCGCTCTTAAGGAAAGGGCAAAGCGTGGTTGACGAGGCTCTGGCCGAAGAATTGCTTTGGATTTTGCAATCGTCGGGAGATGGCTTCGCCGAGGTCTTTTTGCAAAAGGCCAAGTCGGCCACCGCGTCCAGCGAGCCTTCGGGAGAGATGGCTCTTTCAAGCGCCTCGGATGACGGCTTGTCCCTGTACCTTGAACGAGAAGGCAAGAGTTTTTTTTCGGCGCTTGGTCCATCTTCCGCTGGCGCGATTCTCGCGGAGGCGCGAAGGCTTGCGGAGGGGAAACCGGGCGCGGAAGGGGCGCCGCGTCATGCCACGGGCAGTTCTGCCCGCGCTAGCGATCCCTCGCTCGAAGAAAGCGTCGAAAAAACCTTCGGGAAATGGGACGTGAAGAGCGCGCTCGCGGCGGCAAGAGAGGGGGCTCTCTCGGCAGACCCTCGCGTTGTGGGCGCTTTGGCCATATGCAAGGAAGCCGTTTCCAGCGCTTTTCGCCTTGACTCCGAAGGCGGGCGAACGCGCCGCGTGGAACATACATGGACCGTGTACGTTAAAGCTCTGGCAGGCGATGGGGGAGAGGCGCGCAGCGGGGCGCGCATTTTCGGAGAGACGGCCCAGCCGTCAAACGAGTCCGTGGCGGGCCTTGCGGCGGAGGCGGCGCGCGCGGCGTGCCTTCTTTTGGAAGCGCGTCCAGCGCCTGTTGGAGAATTGCCGGTTGTGCTTTCCCCGCAAGCCGCCGGGCTGTTTCTTCACGAAACCCTTGGCCGCGCGCTGGAAGGAGA
>JAEMPZ010000006.1 GCA_022759065.1 Acidobacteriota bacterium
GGGCCGCACAGTGACCTTGGGCGCCCAGACTTTCCGTTGCGCCCCCCCAAAGCTCTAGAAAATGGCGCGCGGTGAAGGCGGTGCAAATTTTCAAGATGGGCGGCCCCATTCTTCAAGTCACTCTTGTGGACGATCCCAGCCAATCTGCTGCCATGCTACCTCCTGGGAAACATCTTCAAGCCGTCTATCGAGTCTGGTCCTAGGGTCATCCTTTTCATAGCAGTGAGTCTCCACGAGAATGCCATGGGTGTGCCGTCACTTCAGAAGTGCCGGCAGAAGAACACCCCCCAAGATGAGAACTGCGATGAGAGCAAGGATGACCCATGACCAGCGGTTGCCGAAGTTGAGCGTGTATCCAACGCCAAAGCGCTTTGGCAAGAATAGGGCGGGGTCATCTCTATTAAAATAGAGAATCCCCCCTAACCAGCACTCGTCGGGTGTCCGGTCACCTGAGGGAGCTTGGACTGGAGTTACAGTCTCGATTACAACTTCCGTCTCGCCCCTCGCCCGATGACGAGCCGTCACGACCAACGCAAGGATGAGGGCCGGGGCAAAGAGGATGCTCAGAACCGCAACTACCACGGCAAGCCAAGAAACCTGCGACGGAGTCAGGAGGGGAGACAGGAGAATGGCCGACCCGATCATTGCGATGAAGTACTCCGTCGCCAATAGTGCACCGACCATCCGTCGACGATAGCGTCGCTCCCTTTCACTTTCTGGACCACTCACGGCCGTTCGCAGCGGGCTTCGTATAATTCCGTAGGCGATCAAGAAGATGGCAATGCAAAGCAGCAGGAGAAACACTGGCGGGCCGAATACGTGAACAGGGCTCAGGGTGGTCCATACCGTTGGATTTCCGTGGAAGTCATAGCGAAGCGGAAGGCGGGAGGGCAAATTGCCCCAGTGCAGGATGGTCCAACTTGTTACCGCAATGAGGGCAAGCATCGGGAGAGATTGGAAGACGGGGCCTCCTGGAAGCGATTCTCGTCGCGCGACGAGAAGGGCCTCTCTAAATCCGCTGGGAGCGACATGGAAGGCTTTGCTGCTCTTGTAGGATGCGAGGTACGCAGGAACTGCACAAAGCAGGAGCAGCGCCGGAGCGAGATCTGCGACCCAAAAGGTAAAATGGAACCCAGCCCAAGCCACGAAGGCGAGCGACAAGAGGGTTGCCCCAAGAACTCGAATACGGTAACGAAAGAGGATCTTCTTCGCATTCTCGGAGGACCTGAATGTGCCGATCACCGTGACTCCGAAATAGATTTCCCTTCGAGTCAGGTGAG
This sequence comes from Acidobacteriota bacterium, assembly GCA_022759065.1. Lineage (GTDB taxonomy): Bacteria > Acidobacteriota > UBA4820 > UBA4820 > DSQY01 > JAEMPZ01. The sequence goes on from JAEMPZ010000006.1 coordinate 1,281, forward strand.
GCATGATTAAGAGCAGAGCCCCCAAGAGCACTGTGAAGGAGGCCATCACGGCGGTAGTTCCTAGTGCTTGCTGATCGAACATGATCTTCCTCCCCTCAAGGGCCTAGCGGTCTCTCCCCAAGAAGGTTGCTAGGAACGAAAAAACTGTATCCAAGCTCATGACCTCCCTGGCGAGCATGACGCTTCGCATTTCCTCTTTGGCGGATTTCAGAAGGACACTCTCTCTCCGACGCTGCCCCGCTCATGAAAAATGGCGGATAGATTCTCTCAGCTCCTCGACTAAGACTTCTGCAGATAGACCGTTAGATTGCCCTTCGGCCACGAGCTCTCGAAGCCGCTTCGCGAAGTCGTTACGGGTGCTCTTGCTGGGCCGCGGATCTGTTCGATCCAGAACCATCGCTCCGCGGCCTCGCTTTATCTCTAGCCACCCCTCTTCAGCGAGGAGACGATAGGCCTCCGCGATTGTGTTGTGGTGGACCCCGAGGTCCATGGCTAGATCTCGGACGGTGGGCAGAATGCAGCCCTTTTCTAGTTCTCCAGAAACCAGAAGGGCCCTCACGGCGTTCACGATCTGACGATAGACTGGGACGGGTGAATTCAGGTCAACTCTCAGGAGAGGGCTTGTGTCTTCCATGGCCGAGCCTCAGGTCGACAGCGTACATTCATCGAGAGCGATGATGTATAGTGTCTGTGTACAATATACAACTGAGGCATAGCCTTGTCAAGTAGATATGGGACGTGACTAAACCCCATTCAATTCAACTTGCCCACTTAAAACAGCGAGGACTCTGTTTTCGTAGGGTGGAGCAGAGGATGGAATGCGTGAGGGCCCAGGGCCGCACTGTGGCCCTGGGCGCCCGAGCCTTCCGTTGCGCCTATCCGGCGCGGGGAAGGGTGGCGCGCGGGGAAGGCGGGCATCAAGAGACGATGTCCGCTCTACATGGCTCTGCTAAAGAGAAATTCACCACGAGGACACGGAGGAAGATATAAAAAGAATCAAACCGCAACGGGCGCGAAGGTTCGAGGGGGTTGCAAAACCCGCTTCTTCCACTTTGCCACCATGTTATGTGGAAGGCGGTGCTAACTTGCAAGATGACCCCCTTCCTGCCCTCCTTTTCCGTCCATGGGCTCTCCAGGGGCCGGCTTGACGAGGTTTCCTGGAAGCCTCCCGAGCACGTCAGCGCACTCTGGATCAGCAAAGAAGGTCATGTCATAGCCTTCGTAAGACCAATAGAATTCAGGCAAGTAGACGAGAGGCCCCAGTGCTTCTTGGACCTCGTCCTCCTGGGCAAGTGGCTTTGCAAAGGTGACCTGGGCATAGGCGTCCACCCATTTCAGTCCAAAGTTATCGTCGGCTTCCATTGAGATCATATCGGGGCCGCTGAAGCCCAGGTACTTGATCTCTTTGAATTTTTCCCACTCCTCAGAGCCGAGGTTGCAGTTGCCCGATTCCAGGCCCTCGCAGGTCATGTTCTCCCGGAACTGACGCCGCCACTCCTTCTTGGGCCCTCGGGCGAGCGCTCTGAGGAGCCCCTTGAAGCTGTCGGGTGCCTTAGAAATGTCGCTGTCATACTCGAATTCGATGTAGCCACCGTCTGGCATACTCAGGCCGCGCAACGACAGCCACTTGAAGGACACTTCAACTATGATTTCGTCCCCCTTTTCCTGCTTCTCCATTAAAGACCCTCCGCATGGAAAGTAGCCCCGCACCAACATCACCCCTGGCCAAACCGGCTCCAGCCCTCAGACTTGGGAAGCCCTGCTCCAATCATGCGCCGAACCCCGCAATCCTGTGCCGGCTCTCAGCCTGACCCATCTTAGGGGCTTCCTTCCATGCAAGCTCAAGCATGGCCTCAGTGGTCAGCTTAAAGCCTTGCCTGAGCAATAGCCGCCTATTCCGGGCCTGGGCCACCGCGTTGGCGATGAGACCCCCAGTGAGAGGTACCTCGGCTAGGCGCCCCAGATCGAACTCCTTTCGGAACCCTGCGCG
>JAEMPZ010000039.1 GCA_022759065.1 Acidobacteriota bacterium
AAGATATTAAGGCCTATTCACCCCAAGGTCAAGGAGTTGCGGGAGGGGCGTGAGGCGTTAGACGTAAGACGTAAGACGTGAGACGATAGACGTAAGACGTAAGACGTAAGACGATAGACGTAAGACGTAAGACGTAAAAGAATGCAGCACCATCACGTCTAACGTCTAACGTCTGACTTCTAACGTCTAACGTCTAACTTCTAACCCTTTGCCCTCACCCTAGCGCCTCTGCCACCAACCGAGCAACAAACGGCCCGATGGCGGGTGATGCGGTGAGGCCTGGCGATTCGATGCCTATCAGGTTAATGAGCCCCTCGAAGCCGCGGTCGGCCTCGTGGCGGATGACAAAGTCCCTCGTCGGCTCCCCAGGCCCGTAGCGCTTGGCCTGAAAGCCGCACATGTCGGGGGCGATGTCATCCATTTCGAGGCTTGGAAGAAAAGGCTTGCAGGAGTCGAAGAAAAGGCCGTGGAGGTTTGGGTCCACCGAATAGTCGAGCCTCTCGGACCAAGCGTCGTAGGGCCCCAGGCGCATCCCGCCCCAGAGGTCGGGGCAGGTGTGGATGCCGACGGTGTGGTCAAGGGGCGGAACCGGGTATATCAGCATGGAGGGAAGCGCTTCGAGGCCGCGCATGACCCTGAAGTAGCTCCCTTTTCTGTAGTGAATTCGGTAGTGAAGCGAGTCAACGTCCAGCCCGGCCATAGCCGCGATCTCTCCAGATCCCAGGCCCGCGCAGTTGACAACAACCCTGGCGTGGAGGCGGGACTCCTCCCCACCGTCCTGTTTGGCGGTGATCAAGAACCCGCCTCCAATTTTTTCGAGAGCGGTGACCGCGTGGCGATAAACAATCTGCGCTCCGCCAGAAAGGGCCTGCCTGGCGAAGTGTTTCATCAATCCGTGCGAATCCACGACGCCCGAAGAGGGACAGTAGAGGGCCGAGAGCGCCCGAACTTTGGGTTCAAGTTCCGATATCTCATCAGCACCTATGAGACGGACTCCCTTCGCGCCGTTCTCCTGGGCCGTCTTCAAAAGGGCAGGGAGGCGCGATTCCTCTTCTTTCGTCACCGCGACGATCAGCTTCCCGCAGTTGCGGAAGGCGATTTCGTGTGCCGAGCACAGCTTGTACATGCGCTCGTTGCCTTCCAGGCAAAGCTTCCCCTTCAGCGAATCCGGCGGATAGTAAATCGAGGCGTGGATGACTTCACTGTTGCGGCTCGACGACTCCTGGCCGAAGGAGTCGTGGCGCTCAAGCACAAGGACGCCGCGCTCTTCGTTCGCGACGCTTGCCGCGACTGAGAGCCCCACGACCCCCGCGCCGATGACCAAGACATCCACGTGGTCCATTGCTTGCTCCCTGCTTAACCCTTAACCCTTTACCCTTTACCCTTTTTTCTATCCGCCCACCCCTCGATGTTCTTCTGCGGCGTCCTGGAGATGGCGAGCGCTCCGGGGGGAACTTCCTTTGTCACGGTGGTCCCAGCGCCTACGTATGCTCCGTCTCCAACTTTGACGGGCGCGACAAGCTGCGTGTCGCTGCCTATGAAGACGCGCTCTCCCAAAACCGTCGGGTGCTTGTGGACGCCGTCGTAGTTGCAGGTTATGGTGCCTGCCCCGATGTTGGAACCGGCGCCAACCGTCGCGTCGCCAAGGTAGGAAAGGTGATTAGCCTTGACCCCCTTGCCAAGCGCGGCCTTCTTGGTTTCCACGAAATTGCCCAGGTGGACCTGTTCATCCAACGACGTCCCTTCGCGAGTCCTCGAAAAGGGGCCGATGATGCATCCCTGTCCGGCCTTTGTCCCCTCCAGAACGCAGTGCTCCTTCACCAAGGTCCCTTCGCCCAGCACGACGTCAGTCAGGCATGAATAAGCGCGCACCTCCACGCCCGATGCAAGCTTCGTTTGGCCGCAAAGCCTGGTGAATGGATGGAGAAGGCAGCCCGGAGCGACGGCCACCTCTTCCTCCACCCAAACCGTATCGGGCATGAGGATGGTGACGCCGGAATCCATTAGCCTTTTGACAACCATCGCGCGCAACTGCTCGTTGGCCCTGGCAAGCTCCGCCTGAGAATTGACGCCCAGCCAGCGCTCGGAATCGCCCGCTTGCCAGGAAAGGACCGGCGCGCCATTGCCGTGGAAGAGGGCGAAAACGTCCGGCAGGTAGTATTCCCCCTGAGAGTTGTCTCGGCCGACCTTCAAAAGGGCCTCCATTATTTCGCCGGTCCTGAAAAGATATACGCCGGAATTGACTTCGTGGATGGCAAGTTCTTTTGGCGAAGCGTCTTTCTGCTCGACGATGGCCTTCACGCCGCCACGCGCGTCCCGCACTATTCTGCCGTAGCCCGACGGGTCCTCGAGGCGGAGCGTGACGACGCCGGCCGGGGCGTTCGAAGCCGAAAATTCGCCCCAGTATGTTTGCATGGCCTCCACGGGCAAGAGCGGGACGTCACCGGCGACCAAAAGCACCTCGGTCGCGCCGAGCTTTTCAAGCGCATCTCGGCGACAGAGCAGGGCGTGGCCGGTGCCAAGTTGCGGTTCCTGTACTACGGTTTGGGCGCCCGCGGCTCTCGAAATGAAGGCCACCGCCTCCTTTTGATGGCCAACGACCACGACGAGCGGCGCGCCCTCTATCGCCTTAAGTTGTTCGAGGACGCGCCCCAGCATCGGCTTGCCCAAAACGGTGTGAAGCACCTTCGCGCGAGGCGATTTCATGCGCGTGCCTTTGCCCGCCGCCAAGACCACGATTGCTTTCCTAGATGTCTTCTTCATGGCTTCTCCACATACGGACCTTCCAGGCGAAAGATTATACCTCGATAACGGCGGCAGGTGTTGAGGTGGCCGCAACCATTCGGGAATGCGTTTTCCCCATTTTCGCCCCACGGCGTGGCACAACCGTCGCCGAAGGTACCCCACTTCCATCGCGGAATTTCGGTTTTCGGGGTAAACTTCTAATCTTGGAGCAGTGCATGGCGTCTGGTCCGAATTGGTCAAAACTTGGGATGTACATGAATCTGGCCTACTCGTTCCCAACTACCGTCATGGCCGGTGGCGGCGTCGGGTGGTTGTTGGACAGGTCGCTGGGGACCGAGCCATGGTTCACGGTGATAGGATTTTTCGCCGGGCTGGCCGGAGGCTTCGCGCTTTTATTCAGGACCATCAAGCTAGTCCAGAAGAGGCCCCGCGATGGCTGATGCAAAGCGCAAATGAACGCGAATAGAAATGAGGCGCCAGGGCTTCCCCAGCGGCTTAGGTCCAGGT
>JAEMPZ010000012.1 GCA_022759065.1 Acidobacteriota bacterium
CCCTTGGTGAAGATCGCTCAAGCGTAACCCTTCGGCACGGGCAGAAAGGAGTAGAGACAATGGCAACAGAGAAGAAGAACGCAAGCGAGACCACTAAACCTAAGAACCCACCAGCGTGGGAAATCTTCATCGTGGGCGAAGACGGAAAGATTCTCGAAAGGGAATGGAAGAACGACAAGACCGGCGCGACCGGGACCGCGTGGGACAAGCGCGGCGCGCTTTGGACCGGCGTGACCAAAGACGGAGCCGCGAGGCTTTCCGGTTCGCTCAAACTTCCAACGCTCTCAACCCCTGCGGACAAGGGCCTCGTAAATGGTGCTCTCGCGCCGCTCCATTAGTCGCGACGCTAATGCCAGAAGCACTAGGTAGAGGAGCAAGCCGTAGAGCACTATCCCCACCGCCAGCAAAAGGTATGTTTCCGGAGCCGCTGTTTGGGATACGGCGAGCCGCCAAAGCAGTAGCGGCAGGATCGCAATCCAGGTTACCGTAAGCGCAACCAGGTTCAGCAGCCCAAGGAGAAACATCATGCCTCCAGAACCCTGCGGCATAAGACGGTGGCCGCGTGGAACCACCGGCAGTGGTATCAGAATAGACGTCACATTTGCTATCCCGAAATATACGGCGCCGGCTGCTATACCGATTAGGATGGAGATTCCCGCATCTGGCGCCGGCATCCCTTTCCAAAACAAGTATCCGGTCGGGACTAGCAGGACCAAGATGAACAGCGCCATCATGGCCAAATTCTTGCCCATAAGGAATGCCCAGCGTGGCGCCGGTGAGCCAAGCAGCAGGCCCAGGCCGGAGCGCTCCACGGCCAAATGGTTGGTGGAGAGCCGCGCAAAACCCATGAGCAGGAATAGTTGGAATCCATACTGGCTAAACCATGCGCCCGCGAAAATTCCTGATGACTGAATCAGCAGGTACAGTATCACGAATGGGAAGATCACGACGCCGAGGAGTGCGTTTCTAAGAACCGGATCCCTGACCATGTATCGTAGCTCCTTAACGAAGAACGGCCATGCCAGGAATTGGGCCATCTTGCTCCGCCCCATCGTCAGGTTTCGCTTAACCGCACGCCGCGCGTTGGCCCCGGGCGTCTCTACCCCGCCGCTATCTATAAGCCTTTGCAGCAGGAGTTGGTCCGCCAGAAATAGGCTCAGAATCAGAGCCAAAGCGAAGCCCATCCTCGGTATCATCGCCCAGCCTCCGACTATCCAGGAGGCCGCGGAGGCGCCCGGCAGAAGGGCCGCCAAGGGAGCGAGCAGTTTGCCTGCGGCCAGGAACCATTCAGGCATGGATAATGTTGTACTTTGCGAGGACTGCCCACCGTGGCCATTAGGCAGAATATTCGGTAGGAGCAAGAGGCTTATGTAAAGGAGCATGCCCACCAGGGCAAAGGCCTCCTGAATATGCCGAGACCTCCGAACATGGAAGAGAAGATAATCAATAGTCATCATTGCCAAGTTCGCCTGAACCAACCAGATCAGCAGCGCCGGGAGAGCAGCCAGGGCAAGGTCCTTTCGCCCAGCCAAAAGGCCTCCTGCCGCGCAACCTGCGAAGAATCCCGCCGCTGGAAGGCTTGCGGGACCAACTACTCGTGCGCCCAGTTCCGAGAGAAGCATTTCTGGATGAGTAATGGGGTAATGAAAGAGGAGGCTTATGTCAATTCCGCCAGCTACGGTTTCCATGAACAAACCCATTAGCAGGAAGAACAGCAACAGGAAACCAGCGCCTCCCCAAAACACCAGGTCTTGCTCCGCTGGCCTGTCGGATAGGACGTAGGTGAGGCCAAGGGACGTGGCCGCAATCGCCAGGCCGGTTATTCCAGCGAAGAAGACCATCGCGAACGCGCCAGCCACCTCCTTGAGGCCTCCTCGCTTTGGTGGGCGCCAGGTGAGCAGGAGATGGAGTTTGAGCAGCACGCCAAGGCGGTCGTGCGAATGGATCATTCCGTCAGCCATGCCGCCTCCTCCTCAGCCATCGGTTCCCCCACCGCCTTGACAAAGATATCCTCGAGTGTCGCATCGTTCCCCAAGCCGAGATTTGCTCTCATCTCCATCAGAGTGCCCACCGCATGCACGTTGCCATGGTGCAGGATGGCCACGCGCGTGCAGAGCCGCTCCACAAGTTCCATCACGTGGGAGGAGAAAAAGATGGTTACCCCCTCCTTCACCATATGCTGCAAAACATTTTTGATGCCCTTGATCGCCAACGGGTCTATCCCCGAGAAGGGCTCGTCTAGAAAAAGCAAGCGAGGGCGGTGAATGAGCGCGCATCCGAGGGAGGTTTTCTTTTTCATTCCAGTCGAATAATCAACGATGAGCTTCCCGCCAGCTTCCTCCAATCCGAGCCACTTTAGCAGGTCCACCGCCCTTTGCTTGGCGGTTGTTTCATCCAAACCGTATAACCGTCCGGCAAAGGTCAACGCCTCGAAGCCTGTCAGGCGTTCATAGAGCGCAGTTTCTTCGGGAACGAGGCCGATCCGCCCCTTCACCTCCATCGGGCTGACGAAGGGGTCCAACCCGAAGACACTGATCGAGCCGCTCGTCGGCCGCAACAGCCCGGCCGCCATCTTGATGGTCGTGGACTTTCCAGCGCCATTTGGGCCTAGGAATCCGAAGAACTCGCCCTCGTTCACGGAAAGGCTTAGCCCATTCACCGCCATCTGGCTTCCGAAGCGCCGGGTCAGCCCTTCGAAACGTACGACTTCGACATTCGTGCGCGGAACCCCAGCGCTCTGTGGATTTCCATCCATGCCTGCCTCCAGAATGTAAGTCTACTACCTGGAGCATTATGTTCAAAACGCCCTACAAGTTGTGTCAGGACCGCAACTGGCCCAGCAATTCCGAGGATCGCCGCCGCAATCATCAAAAGGAAGTGATGACGCTTGTTGCTTATCGCCCCGCCTCTTCCAGTCCGAAAAAACTATTGGAAAAAGTATGTTGCTTTTTCGCTTGTCAATGCTTTGTCTTCCGCTTTTCGCCATTCGGTCCCGCTTGTAACTCTTCCCTAGGCGCCTTATATTTTGGGTCCCCTCAGAAAACGGAATATAAAGTACGTTAAGCCTCCCAACATCTCAAAGGCCTACGGCCCGAAATGACGCCGTAAAACGGCCGAGGTCGAACGAAAGGAAAAAGGGGCGGGATCGCACCCCCCTTTTCAGCGCAAAGCGGGAGGGGGGAAAGGAACGGCCAGACATTGATGAAACGTAACACCCCGCCCCGCCCCGCCCCCCCACAACCCTTCCTTCCC
>JAEMPZ010000196.1 GCA_022759065.1 Acidobacteriota bacterium
TGATCATGCGCTCGTGGTTGTAGAGGATCCGCTGCTCGATCTCCTGCGCGCTCAAGCCGTTGTAGGTCCACACGGCGCTGACGACGGGAATGTCAATCGCCGGGAAAATGTCCTTCGGCGTCCGCCAAATCACGAAGGGGCTCAAAAGCAGAATCAGCAAGGCCGCCACCACGAAGGTGTATGGCCTGCGAAGAGCTAATCTGACTATCCACATCGCTGTTTGTCCTTTCCGCCTACATGCCACGATGGCAGAAACCATTGTAACTGAACTCTTACCACGTCACCGTGGGTTTTTGGCCACACGGTGGTGGGGTGGCTGTAGTCGCAGGCGACGCGTAGCGACGTCTTGGGAATGTCCACGGTGGCTCCTACGGCCCAGAGATCCTCCTTGGGGACAATGGCCTCGTGGACATCGGGCGTAAACCACTCGTACCTCATGGCGAAAATAAGCCCCCGCACGGGCAGGTAGGCAATTTGTCCGTAGGCGCCGCTGGCGGCGATTTCGCCTCCTTTGTCCGGCGAAAGCCATGCGCGGAAGTACTCGGCCTGGCCGCGCACCTTGCCCCAGCCTCCTTCAAAGAAGGCGTTGAGGCGGCTGTCGCGGCCGGCGAAACGATCCGTGAGCTTCTTGCTCAAGCCCGGCAGTTCCGGGGAAAGGTTCATCTGCGCGTCGTGCCGCTCCGAGGCGGCGAGCCCCGCTCGCCAGAACCACGGCGCGGCCCCGGCTTCTCCCTTCTCGCCGTAACTCAGGCGAGCCACGCCCAGAGGGCCGTTCCCACTGGGGTTCATGTTGGCCCCCTCGCCCTGAAAGAGCCCAACCGAAAACGCCAACCCGCCGCGGGTCCAGTCAGCCTGCACTCCGCGGTCGCGGGCGAAGCTTTTGCCGAGGTTGCCGTTGACCACCATGCGGTTAGTCACGTCGGTCCGGTCCACGAGGTCGAGGTTCCAGTCGGGCTCGAAGCGTTCCAGCCCGAATGGGGGGATGAACTGGCCCAGCTTGAAGGCGAAACTCTTGCCCGCCGGGATGATGACGTATGCGTCTTGAAGGTAAATCTGGTCGTCGGTGGAGCTTTGGAGGTTGGTCTTGTAGATGAACTGGATATGGTAGCGAAGCCCCTCTTTCGGGCCGCCGTCAAACATCAGCTTGAGCCGCCTGATAGCCCAGGTATCATCGCCTTCGCTCGGGTCCGTGTAGCGAACCTGGATGTACGAACTGAGCGCTGGCAGGTAGGGAGATGGCGAGTTATCCGCCGCGAAAACCGCGACGGTCATGAAGATAAGCCCAACGGCCAATCGAAAGAATGGATAATTGGTATTTCTCACGCCTTTGCCTTCTTCGCGCTTTCCTTGGTAACGCCGGCGGCGTCGTAGTGATGAAGTAAGAAAGTGAGAGAGTGAAAAAGTTAGAGGGTGAGAGAGTCTAAGGTCTGCTTCCATGCGCGGCAATGGCATTGTTTAACCCTCTTACTTTCTAACCCTCTTACTCTCTAACCGTCTGCTTGCGCATGCCAACGTAACGGCCCAACGGCGCCGGAACGCGCATTCCTCGCTTCGCTTCGGAATGCGTTGCCCGCAGTGTCCCTGTAAAAGCAATTTTGAACAGGCGTGGCTTGCATTTTTGCCCCCTAACATTCTCCCCGTGCCTCTGTGACTCCGTGGTGAATGCCCCCCCCGCGCAAGCGTGTGGCTGGCTTCATTCTTCCCATTCGCCCAACAGCGAAGTTTCACCGCAGCCTTCGACTTCGGGCTCAAGCGTCGTGTGCGTAATGGCCCATTTTTCGTGAAGATGTTCCCGTATCCTGCCAAATAGTTCCTCGGTGGCGCTTGCGGCCATGTCCCGCTCAAGCGTGACGTGCGCCGTGAGAAGGCGCTGTCCTGGGCCGTTCTGCCAGACGTGGACGTGGTGCAGCTTCGCCACCGGAAATGCGCTCGTCACTCCGGCGACTATGGTTTCCACGTCCGCGTCGCCTGGCGCGCCCTCCATGAGCGTTGAAACCGTTTCCCAGACGAGCGAGAGCGCGCTTCTAAGGACAGCCAGGCCGACCAGAAGCGCCGCCGCCGGGTCAACGTAGGGGCCGACGCGCGTATGCGCCAGAAGCGCCGCGATGACGACGGCAAGCGATGCGAGCGCGTCCTGAGCCATGTGGAGGAATGCGCTTCTGACGTTGACGTCGTCCTTGTCGTGGCGCCTCAATAGAAGCACCGATCCGACGTTGGCGAAGAGAGCCACCAGCGCGACGGCGAGCATGATCCCCTGCTTGACCGGTTCCGGATGAAGCAAGCGCACAACCGCTTCGCGGGCGATGAGGACAGTGATGCCGATCAGCACGACGGCGTTCAGCAGCGCGGCGAGAACCTCGGCGCGCTTGAAGCCGTAGGTATGGCGAGTGGTCGGAGGGCGGCGGCTGAAGCGCCGCGCCCAAAGCGCAAGCACAACCGCCGCCACGTCGCTCAGGTTATGGGCAGCGTCCGAAAGTAAGGCGAGGCTGCCGGAAACGATTCCGCCCAAAAATTCCGCGAGCGTGATCGCCCCGTTAAGCAGGGCGCTCAGCCAGAGCCTTAGGTCCATCTCGCCGTTTTCGGGAACCCCGTGTTCATGGTGGTGATCCATGCAAACCGCTCCCACTCGCTAATTATACGCATGTTCACTTCGTAGCGTATGTGCTTCCTCGTGCCCGCTGCTTCGCAAACCTTTGTGCCCTTGGTGACTTTGTGGTGAACGTTTCCTTTCTCCGCCGCCTATATCAGGCCCGCCAGTTTCAAGGCTATCTGGGTCGCGAAGAACCACATGATGCAGGCAAAGGCGACCTTCACGAAACCCGGGCTCGCCTTTACGGTGACCTGTGAACCGACGGCGGAGCCGATGATGCAAGCCACGGTCATTGCCGCTAAAAACCGCATGTCCAAGTGGCCTAGGGCGAAGTGGCCGATTGTCCCCACGAAGGAGCTGACCGTCACGATGAGCGAGTTGGCCCCCGCCGCCATCTGCGCCCCGTACTTCATGTATAAGACGAGGAAGGGGAAGATGATCAGGCCACCTCCAACGCCGATAAGGCTAGACAGGACGCCCACGCCAAAGGAGAAGACGGTGACCAACACGATCATCCAGGCGCTGAGCCTCTTCACCTGCCGGCCGGGCTTCTCCTTGGCCGAGAAGACCATGAGCAGGCCCACGGCGTACAGGAAGGCCGAGAAGATGCCCAGCAGGAGCTCCTTGGGGGCCCTGCTCGAAAGCACGGCCCCCA
>JAEMPZ010000183.1 GCA_022759065.1 Acidobacteriota bacterium
TTAATCAATAACTTCTTTTCTTTCGGCGTGGCACAACCGTCGCCGAAGGCACCCCCACTTCCATCGCGGAATTTGGGACATGGCCATGCTGCTGCCAAGGCCGCGGCTATATGGTATAGTAGAGGCTCCACGGGAGGGAATGATGATCACCGCGGTTAAAGGGACACAAGACCTCTTCGCACCAGAGATATTGCGTTGGCAAAAGCTGGAGACGGCCGCGCGGAATCTGTTCGAGCGATATGGCTTCGGCGAAATCCGCACGCCACTTTTGGAGCACACCGAGCTTTTTGTCCGCGGCATAGGGGATGAGACCGACATCGTCACCAAGGAGATGTACACGTTCCCGGATAGAAAGGGACGGAGCCTCACGCTTCGGCCAGAAAATACGGCCGGCGTAATGCGGGCGCTGGTTGAGCACAGGCTTTGCGACTCATCCGCCCACTCTCGCCTCTATTATATAGGGCCGCAGTTTCGGTACGAGAGGCCGCAGAAGGGCCGCTACCGCCAGTTTCACCAGATCGGCGCCGAGGTGATTGGGGACGCCTCTCCCGGAAGCGACGCCGAAACGATAGCCCTTGCCGCCGACCTTCTTTCGGCCTCGGATATTTTGGGCCCGGTCGTCCAACTCAATAGCGTTGGATGTCCAAAGTGCCGTCCATCCTATGTTGGGTTGCTCCGGGGCGCGCTTTTGGAAAGAAGGGCCGAACTCTGCGGCGACTGCCAGCGGCGGCTGGAGGCCAATCCGCTGCGAGTCCTGGATTGCAAAGTTCCCTCCTGCCAGCCGATTCTCGATGAGGCGCCAAGGCTTGACGAGGGGCTTTGCGAGGAATGTCACGCCCACCACGAAAAGGTGAAGGAGCTTCTGGGCCTTCTTGGAGTTTCTTTTCAACTGAAACCGCGGCTGGTCCGCGGCCTGGATTACTACGTCCGGACGGTCTTCGAGATCACTTCAAGCGCCCTTGGAGCGCAGGACGCGCTTTTGGGAGGGGGCCGGTACGACGGCCTGTTGAAGCAGATTGGCGGCCCCGATGCCCCCGGCTTCGGCTGGGCGCTCGGCGTCGAGCGGCTCTTGATGGCGATGCCGCCCGTTCCTGAAGAGCGGCTCGGGCGCACGTACATCGCTTGGTCGGGAGAGGGCACTTACGCGCGCGCGCTTTCACTGGCCCGCGACCTCCGGGCGAGGGGGCTCGCTGTGATCATGGAACACTCGGAGCGCTCCTTCAAATCGTCGCTCAAGCGCGCCGACAGGCTGAACGTGCGCTGGGCGCTGCTTCTAGGCGAAGACGAGCTCAAAGCCGAAAAGTTTACGCTCAAGGATTTGCAGACGGGAGAACAGGAAGCGCTCCCAGCCGGTGAGCTGGCAGCCAGGATTCTAAACGGAGGCGCGTCATGAGCTTGGGCGAGAGGAGCTGCTACTGTGGCGAGGTCAGAGAATCTCACCTGAATCAAAGGTTGATCCTCAAGGGCTGGGTGCGCCGAAGGCGCGACTTGGGAAGCCTCGTCTTTGTTGACCTGCGCGACCGGACCGGATTCGTTCAACTGGTTTTTTCGGAAGACCGCGACGCCGCGACATTCCTCGCCGCCAAGGAGCTGAGGCCCGAATTCGTCATCGCCGTGGAGGGCGTGGTCAAGCTTCGTGGCGAAAAAGACGCCAATGTCCATTTGGCGACCGGCGCTGTCGAGGTCGAGGTCGCGCAGATGGATGTGCTCTGCGAGGCCGCCACGCCCCCTTTCCCCATCGAGGACGACGCGCTCGTGTCGGAGGAGATGCGGCTCAAATACCGCTATCTGGATCTTCGCCGCCCATTTCAGAACCAGAGAATCGTTGCGCGCCACCGGCTCATGCAGCGCGCTCGCAAGCAGCTTTCAAGCGAGGGCTTTCTTGAGATAGAGACGCCTTTTCTTGGCAAGTCAACGCCCGAAGGGGCGAGAGATTTTCTCGTTCCAAGCCGCTTGCGCGCCGGCACTTTTTACGCCCTTCCCCAGTCGCCCCAGCTCTTCAAGCAGTTGTGCATGGTTGCCGGCTTTGACCGATACTTCCAGGTTGTTCGCTGCTTCAGGGACGAGGACCTGCGCGCCGACCGCCAGCTCGAATTCACCCAGATTGACATCGAGATGTCCTTCCCGGACGAGGAGATGGTGATGGGCGTTGCGGAAAGGCTGACCCGTGCTTTGTTTGAAGAGGCCGGCCTCACGGCGCCCGCTTCTTTCGCGAGGCTGACCTGGGCCGAAGCCATGGAGCGTTACGGGTGCGACAAGCCCGACACGAGGTTTGGCCTGGAACTCGGAACCGTTTCCGAGGTGGCGGCAAAGACTGAATTCGGCGTATTCAGGTCGGCCCTTGACGCCCAGGGAGCGGTCAGGGGATTAGCGGTGCCCGGCCAGGCGAACATCTCCAGAAAGGAGCTTGACGCCTTGAACGAAGTGGTCAAGCCCTTCGGCGGGAAGGGCGTTGTTTCTCTCATGCGAAGAAACGGCGCTCTTGCCGGCCAGGCGCTGAAGCACATCGGCGAAGGTCCAGCCGCCGCCATGCTCGCGGCGGTTGGGGCCAAGGATGGCGATCTGGGGCTCTTCGTGGCCGCGCCTTACGAGACCGCCTGCGCCTGCCTTTCGGCGCTGAGGCTTTACTTCCGCGACAAGCTTGGCCTTGTTGACAAGGATCATCACGCCCTTTTGTGGGTTCACCGATTTCCGATGTTCGAGTGGAGCAGGGATGACAACCGCTGGGTGGCGCGCCACCACCCCTTCACCATGCCTCGCGAGGAACATCTGGACATGCTTGAGAGCGATCCGCAAAAGGTGGAGGCGCAGGCCTACGACCTAGTGATGGATGGCAACGAGATCGGGGGGGGCTCGCTGAGAATACACAGCGGAAAAATCCAGCGAAAGGTCTTCAGGGCGCTTGGCTTCAGCGACGAAGAGGCTCAGGACAAGTTCGGCTTTCTGCTCGAAGCATTCAAGTACGGCACGCCTCCCCATGGAGGCATAGCCTTCGGCCTCGACAGGCTCGCCATGCTCCTTCTTGGCTGCGAGTCAATCCGCGATGTCATCGCATTCCCGAAGACAACGTCCGGCCTCTGCCTTATGACCCAAAGCCCCTCGGAGGTTGAGCCCAAACAACTTGAAGAACTCGCCATCGAGATCAAGAAATCACCGCCGAGGAGCCATGATCCTAAGGAAGGCAATTAGGCTGT
>JAEMPZ010000141.1 GCA_022759065.1 Acidobacteriota bacterium
CATCGCTGCTACCTCATCATTCAGCGGTCAGCGCTTATAATCGCGTCCGCGGGCATTCCGGGCTTCAGTTCCATCTTGGGGTTCGGGATGTCAATCTTGATGCGGTAGACGAGCTTGACCCTCTCCTTCTTCGTCTGCACGCTCTTTGGCGTGAACTCCGCCTCGGAGGAGATGAATGAAACCTTGCCCTCGTAACCTTTTCCGGGGAAGGTGTCGGTCGTGACCACGGCCTTCTGTCCCAGGCGGACGCGCCCGAGGTCGGTCTCGTCAATGTAAGCGCGCATGTAAACGCTTGACAGGTCGGCCACCGTGACCACCGGAGCGCCCGCGGCAAGAACCTCGCCAGGCTCCGCCTCTTTTGAAAGCACCATGCCGTCAAGCGGCGAAGCTATCGTGCCGTAACCGAGCTGTGTTTGCGCCAGCGCCAGTGCCTGTCTGGCCGCTTCGGCGCGGCTGCGGGCCTGCTGGATCTGCTCCGGCCTTGGGCCCTTCTTCATGAGGGCATACCTCTCGGAGGCCTGTCGCCGCGCGGCTTGCGCGGCAAGCAGCGCGGCGTGCGAGAAGTCGTACTCCTTTTGAGATATGACTTCCTTCTTTAAAAGCGCCGTCTGGCGCTCGTCATCGGATGCAAGCCGCGCCGCTTCAGCTTCGGCGGCGTCCAGCGAGGCCTTGGCCTGAGCGACGTCTTCCTTTCGGTAGCCGTTTGTCAGCTCGTCGAGCGCCGCGAGCGCCGTTTGCAGATCGGCCTCCCTCAAAGCCACCTGTTGTTTCAGATCGGAACTGTCTAGGCGGGCGACGACTTGGCCGGCCTTCACCCGGTCGCCTTCATCAACGAACCGTTCCGCCATTCTCCCTTGAACGCGGAAGGAAAGTTGGACTTCGGTGGCTTCAATGTTGCCGGATGTGGAGAGGCTGCCGCCCTTGCCTCTGCCGCAAGCGACGAGAGACGCCGCCGCCAGAGCAATTCCCCCAGCCAAGGCCAAGATTCGTTTTGCGCTCATTGTCGTCACCCCGTCACCTCTTTTCCTCTGTGTCCTTCGTCTCCTCTGTGGTGAAAATGTCTTTCTTCGTCATGATCACGGGCGAGAGGTTTCTGCCTCCGTTTGAACGTCGGTTAGTTGCTTTTGCATCATGGCGAAGACGCCCTGAAGCAGTTTCGGGTCCTTGAGGTCAATGTTCAGGAAGTCCTTCAGCAGAGCCTCGGCGGGGCGGTCGAACCCCTGCGAGACCATGGCGACATACTTCTTGGGGAATCCCGCCGGATCCTCAATGTAGCGCTGGTAGTAGGTGAGTGCCAGAATGTGGGCAAGCACGTAGTTGAAATAATAACCTGGAACCTCCCAGTAATGGTGCTTGCGCATCCAGTGGACCTCGAGTTCGGGATAGCGGGCGAAGAAGGGATCGTACGGGCGGCCCGTATCCTCGCAGGCCTTGTCGAAGCCTTTGGCGTCCGATATTTCGCCGGAGGCGACGCGGTCGTACGAGACCATCTCGAACTTCGCGCGCCTTGCTATTTCCCACAGCACCATCATCTCGTCCAGCGCCTGAGCGCGGACGGCGCGCTTCATATTGTCGTCTTTCAGGGTCTTCTGGAGATGGTCGCGCAAAAGCCATTCGTTGAAGGTGGCGAACGACTCCGTCATGTAGGCGGGGCCGTCGCCGAAATAGAGGGAGCCCTGATGGTTCAACACGAGCTGGTGGTGAATCGCGTGGCCCGATTCGTGGACGAGCGTCGCGACATCGTCGAGGTAGCCCTGGTAGTTGTCCATGAAATAGGCGAAGTTGCCCTCGGTGAATGCGCCCTGGCCACGGTTTGGGCCTCCGGCGATGTCCAGCCGCCCGTTCTTTGGGTCAAGGAGCTTGCCAAGCTCGCGCGCGTATTCGTCGCCCAAGACGGAACATGCCTCAAGGCCGATGCGGCACCCCTCATCCGCCGTGAACCTTGGTTCCGATGCCCCCTTCACGGCAACGTCCATGTCCCATATCTCCGCCCTCTCGACGCCCATGCCTTTGGCAAGGCGATTCATTTTCAGATCGAGATACTGGTGGTAGAGGGGAAGGCTCGCTTCAATCTGGCCGTAAAGGTTGTCAAGTTCGGCGCGGCTCAGGTAGGCGTCAAAGAGCGCCTCGTGGTAGTAGGTCGGGAAACCGTGAAGCTTCGAGACGGCGTTGTTGGCCTGCATCTCCTTTAAGAGCGCGAAGCCGGCAAGGTCGCTTAGCTCCCTGAGTTTTTGATAATACTCGCGGAAAGCCTTTTCCCGCACTTCGCGGTTCGGGTCCTTTAGCAGCGTTGCATAGTCCCTGTGCAAGTTTCGCGATGCGCCCGAAGCTTCTATATCCGGAAAAGCGGTCCTGTCAAAGCTAAGCTGGAAGAGCGCCGGTTCCCAGGAGGAGAGAGCCGGCCCGAGGGTGGCCAGAAGCGACTCTTCTTTTTCCGAGAGAACGTGGGGCGCTTGGCGGACCGCGGCTTCCAAAGCGTAGCTGTAACGCCTAAGCTTAGGCTCTTGTTCGAGCAGAGCCTTCAGCCTGGAACTATCGAGGGCTCTAAGCTCGACGGCGAAAAAGCTCGTGCGGGCGTCCGCCTCGGCGCGAAGCGCCTGATAGGCATCAATGTATTTTCGGTTCCGCGTGTCTATGGCGCTGGTGAACTCGCCGTAGGCGTAAAGCTTGATCAGAAGATCCTCGTTCTCTCGCCTCCCGTCCAGCGCGCGAAGCAGCGTGGCGGGCGATTCGAGCAGCCGCCCCTTGAATGTTTCCAGCGAGGCGATCTGCTGGCGCGCCCTGTCCATGTCCGCCTGCCACTCGGCGTCGCCGGCGTAGAAGTTTTTCTTCAAGTCGAAGCGGTAAAGCTCGCGCTGGTTTTGCGGCATCGGGTCGAAGGGCTTGCCAGCCTGCTGGGCTGCCGCGGCGAATGTTGTCGCAAGGCCGATGGTAGCAGCAAAAACAAGAAGTCCGTGGCTCATAGGTTCCTCCCGTCGGGGCGCCAAAACCCCGGCCATAAGAATAGCACGCCAGAGGGAAAGACGTGACGGAGTGACGGAGTAACGGGGTAAAAGAAGAGTACCACTAACGCCGACACGCCGAAACACCGGAACACCGACACCGCATTCATGCGCGGGAAGATTCACAGGGAGGACAGGGAGGAAAGGGAGGAAAGTTAGACGTAAGACGTTAGACGTAAGACGATAGACGT
>JAEMPZ010000247.1 GCA_022759065.1 Acidobacteriota bacterium
ACGAACCTCTTCAGCGCTTCAAGGTTTTCTATAGCTCCTCCGTTCTCGCTTTGCGGGTTTCGGCTTTCGCTAATCTCGTCCTCGTTACCGCAGTGGCGCTCCTGGTCTACAACCTCTACGGCACCCGCGCCCAGATGGCATCCTGGAAACCTCTTGTCATCAGGGTGGACCAAGCCGGCAAGGCGGAGCCGGTGGACCTTACCTTGACCAACGACCCGCCCACGGAACTTGAGGCCAAGGTCTTCGCGGCGGACTATATCAACAATATCGCCTCCTTCGACCCTTACACGGTCAACCGCGACCTGGGCCTCGCCATCAACTGCACGGATGAAGCCTGCGCACGCCAACTCGTCACTCACTTTCAATCCGACCCGGAAATCAAGAAGCTGCGGGAGAGCAACGCGGTCCTTCAATGCAAGACCAACGCCGTTCAGATTCTGCGAACCGATCCTTGGGAAATCCGGGTCGAGTACACGCTGACCAACCTTGCCACCGGCGAGCCGCGCGCCTGGTACGCGCTGCTCTCGCTCAAGCCCGCCACGCGCAGCTTCAACAACCCGTTCGGCTTTTTAGTCACCGGAGTCCGCATCAACACAACCCTTCACTAACCACCATAACCCGCCGATAAGATTCGGCAAGAAAGGAAGCAACCATGTTTACTCTGAAAACAGCAGCAAAAGTGCGCCCCAGCCTGAGTTTTGCAATCCTCCTTATTCTTCTGGCATTTAGCGTCATTGGCTTTGCGCAAACGCCAGGGAAGCCAGCCAATCCGGCGCCAGTGGCCGAAACCGAAGTGTACGGCCCGCCCGCCGGAATGACTATGCAAGAGTGGAACCGCACGGCAGTCAAAGACCTCACCACCGAGCCGCAGGCTGGACGCGCTCCCAAACCCACGGCCGAAGAGAAGCGCGGCATTTGTCCAGCAGGACCAGGCGTTGAATCGGTTCAAGATGATCCCAACACCCTTCGGGTCTATCCGGTGCAAACCCTCGTGAACCATGCCACGGTGATCCAGGTTCCGGGCACCGTGTTGAAAGCGTGGTGCGGAGACCTTCAGGGCTGGACGCTTGAAGGGGAATCCAACTACGTCTCCATCAAGCCGCTTGCCGCGAATCTTTCCACCAACCTCCACGTCCTCGCCACTGACGGCCGGATGTACAACTTCCGCCTATTCAGCAACCCAGCCGGCAATTACACGGACGTCTTCCAGGTCAAGGGCGCAGGCGGCTATCACGCCAACGTGGACAAGCTCGTGGACGACCGCGTGGCCGATGCGAAGAAGCAGCTTGAGGCCGACTATAACCAGAAGTTCCAGGAAGCAGTGAGCCAAGCCCAACTTCAGTGGGTGCGAGCCTACGCGGGCAAGACCTTTTTCGACTATGCCATTCAGGAGGGCCATAGTTTTAAGATTGAGGGCGTCTTCAACGATGACAGTTTCACCTACTTCCGGGTCCACGGTGACGAGCAGCCCATCGTCTTTCTGGAAGCCAAGCAGGGCTACAAGTGGCTGCGCGAGGTCATCAACTTCAACGTGACCGACGGCAACTTCTACCGCGTTCAGAAAATCCTGACTCCTCACCAGCGTTTTGTCCTAAAGCTTCGCAACGAAGAAGTGACCATCTCGCGCAAGGGAGCCTGACATGAGCGAGCCTTCATCAGAACATCCCGAAACTCAATCCGCCCCGGCGCCCATCGCGCCGGCGGCGGACCCGGAGAAGCGAAGAAAGCTCATCCTCATGTTTGTGGCAGGAGGCGGCATTCTTCTTCTAGTTATCATAGCCAACCTGACATCGCGCAGGCGCCAGCAGGCCGCCAGCAGTTTGCCGCAGCCTGTCACCATCAGCCACGCGGAGACCAAGAACGATTCGGAAGTTTTACCGCTTGTGGCCATCAACAGCCAAGCCAGGGGAGGCCAGGGACTTGGCCTCTCTGATCAGGACACGGAACTGGAGCGGCTCACCAAGGAACTCAAGGTTCTCCAAGCCCGCGCGGCCGTCGTCGAGGCCCAGCAGAACCTTGAGGCTCTGCGCGTGGCCCCGAAGGCCCAAGAACAGCGCTCGCTCGCGGTGGCCTTGGCGAAGAAAGCTGAGGATGCAGCACCAAAGGAGAAAGAGGAAGCGGCAGACTCCGCAGGAGGCGCGGCTTCAAGCTCCCAGCGAGCCGCCAAGAACCCCACTCTCTCCGAAGTCACGGAGAGCAACCCTTCGAACAGCCCCAAGCCTTTTCTGTTGAAGATGGGCACGTTCCTGGACGCTGTCCTAATAAACAAGCTTGTCTCGGACAACTACACGGCCCCGGTGATGGCCATGGTGGACCGTCCTTACTACGATCCTCTCACGCAGAAGCTACTAATCCCGGCGGGCACCCGCATTCTCGGAAAGGCCGAGGCGGTGAAGTACCAGACTGCCTCTCGCCTGGCCATCACCTTTGACACCTTCCAATTTCCAAACGGCACCACATTCACCATAAAGCCGGACGAGCAGGCTCTCGAAGGCCTAGGCATCTTCGGCTTGCAAGACCATGTGAACCGGCACACGGCAAGGATTCTCTTCACGGCGGGGCTTGTCGGACTCTTGACCGGATGGAACTCTTCCCAGGTTCAGGGTGGAGGCTATGGGCCGGAGAGCGGCTATAGCGGGACGGACATGATGAGGATGCAGGCAAACCAAAGCATGAGTAGAACGGCCGAGCAGATGCTCTCGCCCTTCCTGAACGCGATGCCCACCATCACCGTGGACGAGGGCCACCGCATGAAGATATGGATTTCGCGGGACATTCCAATTGATGCTTACAGAGAGGCCGCCAATGAATGACCGCCTGGCAACTCCTCGCAAGCCTTCACCAACCCGGGCGGTCATTCCGAGGGCATCCTCGAAGCGCTCCCTTGAAATGATCTCGGCGTATTTGGATTGGCTTCCCTCTGGACGTACTCCCCGGCAACGAACCCTTGTTGCCGGGGGGACGCTTTTCCTCCTTGCAGGCTTGGCATGGGCTCTGTGGCTTCTCTTGGCCTCGCCGAAGGTGGATTACAGCAAGCAACGGTTCTCGGTGGAGTTCACGACGAATAACCAAGCGCACCCTGTGCACCTGACGCTACCGGACGGCAAGGAGGGCATGTTCGACATCCTCATGATCGAGAATCTGTCCGATGAACCGCTTTCCCTGTTGGCTTTCTCCTCG
>JAEMPZ010000111.1 GCA_022759065.1 Acidobacteriota bacterium
GTCCCGTCATTACTACATTAAGCATCGCCGGAAAAATTGTTTTGGACAGCAGTGTTTTGGGTTAAAAAATAACAGTACCACAACTCACAACTCTTAACTCAAAACTCTTAACTCCTAACTCCTAACCCCTAACTCTTCATACTTCCGCCTTCATACTTCATACTTTTCCCCACTAGCAGCCTACAGTCTTTCTTGGCTAACAGCCTCTCTCACGCTTCCGCTTCCGGCTCGCCCGAGCCTACAACAACGCGGGCGGGGCGCAGCAGGCTGCCACCCTTCTGGTAGCCAGGCTGGTGAACCATTACGACGGTGTCCTTGACCCCAGGGGCCACCGCGATAGCCTCCATCGTCTCTGGATTGAACTGTTCCCCAAGCGGCGATAGCTGTTCGCAGCCGTGCTTCGCCAGGAACTTCCTGGCGCGAGAGGAAACCAGCGCAAGGCCTTCGCATATCCTGGGATCGCTCGACGCCATTCCCCTTGCTCGCTCAAGGTCGTCCAAAATGGCTAGAACATCAAGAAGCATGGAGATTTCGCGTTCTTCGAATCGCTTCTCAAGATCAACTTTAAGCCGCTGTCTTGAACGCTCCGTCTCTTCCTGAAGCGTCGCTACTTTTTCTCGAAAGAGCCTCTCCGCGCGGGACACCTTCTCTTCAAGTTGCTGCACGTATGCGGGCTTGATCGAGGGATCCTTCGCCGAGGCTCCCGCCTTCCCCACGCGCCGCTTGTCAAAAACCTTGGGCTTTGCCCCCTTTTCAGGATCGCCGCCCGCGATGACTTCTTTGGATGTTTCCGTCTGGGCCATTTCTCAATCTCCGAGAAGGTTTATGGTCACGTAATAAGTCCACGGGCCGCGCGCGACCGAAATCACCAATCCCGTGGAACCAAGGGCGGAACGCGCCCTGGCGTAAAATTGCGAAACAGTGCTGACCCGCTGGCTCTCGACGGCGGTTACAATGTCGCCAGGCTGGAGCCCGGTGGCTTCCGCGGGAGAATCGCGCCTCACGGCGGAAATGGCCAGGCCTCCTGAACGCTCCGTGACCTTGAGCCCCAGCAGTTCCCACGCCATCGCGGGCGTGAGTGTTTCTGGCACCATGGCCGCCTTCAGTGAAACATTCAGCGGAGCCCCTTTGCGCAGGCCTCCAAGCGCGACCGGCTGGCCCGGGCTCAAAAGCGCCAGCCTCGCGTTCAGGTCGGCCGTGCTTTCAAGCGGCTTGCCGTTTAGAGTGGTTATTATGTCCCCCTCTCTCAACGACTCGGCCTCTGGGTAGGCAAAAGGGTAGGTGCGCGCGACGACCACGCCGCCGCTCAAGCCGTGCCGCCTTTTCCCGGCGTCGCTCAGGTCCATCGGCAGGATGCCCAGCCAGAGAGGCCTCACCGCGCCGAATGCGCGAAGCTGCTCCATCACCCGCTTGGCCCGGTTGATCGGAATAGCGAAACCGATGCCCTGCGCCTGGCGGATGATTGCGGTATTGATGCCTATCACTTGGCCGTAAATGTTGAGAAGCGGCCCGCCCGAGTTGCCAGGGTTTATGGCGGCGTCGGTCTGCAGAAAATCAGAGTAATTGCGCTGGCCCGACCTGACCGTGCGGCCCGTCGCGGAGAGAACGCCGACAGTGACGGTGTTTGACAGGCCGAATGGATTGCCGACGGCGATGACCGGCTCGCCTATCATCAAATCGTCAGAGCGCCCCAATTCGAGGACTGGAAGCGGCGCCTTCGGGTTGATTTTAAGGAGAGCGAGGTCGGACTCGGGAGCGGAGCCCGCCACTTCGGCCGCGTAGCTCTGCCCGTTGGTAAGCGTCACCTTGATGTCGCTGCCGCCCATGATGACGTGCTCATTCGTCAGGATGTAGCCCTTGGGGTCCACGATAAAACCCGAGCCCAACGAGTTTTCCTGTTCCTGCGGCAGTTCCTGGTCGCCGCCGAAAAAATCAAAAAAGGGAGTGAAAAATGGATTCTGAACCCGATGGCTCGACGAGATGTATACGACGGCCGGGCTCACTTTTCTGACGACCTTTACAACCTGCGTCTCCCGCAGATTCTCCTGCGCCACCATGGCGAGACACGCCACCAGCAGCACAATACTGGCTATCGAAAATTTCGTTGGCCTTTTCATGGACGCCTCTCTCAATTTATGGCTTGCTTTTTTTCCTTGGCGCCTTCGTGCCTTGGTGGTAATTTTTTTCTCTTCACATTCCGCCGCGCATCTCCATCAGGCGGGCTATGCGCTTTTCCATCGGCGGGTGAGTCGAGAAAAGCTCCATAAGGCCTCCGCCGGTGAAGGGCTTGACGATGAAGAGGTGCTGCGTCGCCGGCGTGGCTTGGAGCGGAATCCTCACCGACATGGCTTGCAGCTTTTTCAGCGCGCTCACCAAACCGTAAGGATTGCCGGCCAACCGCGCGCCGCCCGCATCCGCGTCATATTCCCTCGAACGGGAGATCGCCATCTGGATCAGAAGCGCCGCCAAAGGAGCAACGATGATGGCCGCGAGCAGGGCTAAGGGGTTGGAGCCCTCCCGGTCCCGGTCATTCCCGTAGCCACCGAAGATCAGCCCCCACCTTGCCATTGATGAAATCCACATGATCGCGGAGGCGATAGAGGCGACGACGGTCATCGTCAGGATGTCGCGGTGCTTGACGTGAGCAAGCTCGTGGCCCAGCACGCCCTTAAGCTCCTCCTCGTCCAACAGTTCCAGGATGCCATCGGTGACAGCGACAGCGGCGTGATCGGGGCTGCGGCCAGTCGCGAAGGCGTTTGGCGACCCTTGGGGAATGCGGTAGACGCGCGGCTTTGGAATTGAGGCGGCCTGCGCGAGCTGCGCGACGACGGCGTGGACCCTCGGCGCCTCCGCCTCGGTCAGCTCTTTGGCGCCGTAGCTCATGAGCACCATCTTGTCGCTGAACCAGTAGGAAAAGAAATTGATGCCCAGGGAGAATACGAGCGCGATTATCAACCCGTTCTGCCCGCCCACGGCGCCGCCGATTAACAAAAGCACGGCGGAGAGGCAGATCAGAAGGAACATCGTCTTTAACCAGTTGCCCATCGCTAACTCCTTTGCGGCGCCAACCTGTTGCGCCACGCCGCTATTTTATACCATTTCCTTTCTCCGTGCCCTTCGTGGCCAAAGGCTTCTCACCACAGAGA
>JAEMPZ010000275.1 GCA_022759065.1 Acidobacteriota bacterium
GCCGGTTCGGTGCTGATGCTCATCGGCATCCTGGTGCTCTACTTCAAGACGGCGGCGGTGAACGGCGGCGTCAAGAGCTTCGACCTCGACGTCATCTACAAGGTCGCGCTTGATCCGTCGCTCCAGTGGTGGGTCTTCGCTGCTTTCTTCGTCGGCTTCGCGATCAAGGTTCCGATGTTCCCCTTCCACACGTGGCTGCCCGACGCTCACGTCGAGGCGCCGACGGCGGGTTCGGTCATCCTGGCCGGCGTCCTCTTGAAGATGGGAACATACGGTTTCTTCCGCTTCAGCCTGCCCATCCTGCCGGACGCGACGGTCGCGTGGCTGCCCTTCGTGATGGTGCTCGCAATCATCGGCGTCATCTATGGCGCGATGGTCTCTCTGGTTCAGAAGGACATAAAGAAGCTCGTGGCATACTCCTCCGTCAGCCACCTCGGCTTCTGCATGGCCGGCATGTTCGCGCTGACAAAGGCCGGGCTGGAAGGCTCCATTCTGCAGATGATCAACCACGGCATCTCCACGGGCGGGCTCTTCTTGCTCGTCGGCATAATCTACGAGCGCATGCACACCCGCGAGATAAAGCTTTACGGAGGCCTGGCCAAATTGATGCCGGTCTACGCCACCTTCTTCATGATCATCACGCTGTCTTCGATCGGCCTCCCGGGGCTGAACGGGTTCATCGGCGAGATCACCATCCTGCTGGGCGCCTATCACATGTCCCCGGTGCTGATTTTCTCGAAGTCGCTCATCTTCTTCCTCGTCTCCGGGATGCTTCTGGGCGCCGCCTACATGCTCTGGATGTACCAGCGCGTCTTCTTCGGAGAGGTGACCAACCCACACCTTGAAGAGCACGTGAAGGACCACGACATGAACGGCCGCGAGTGGACTTACATGGTCCCCCTGGTCCTTCTCGCCATCTGGATCGGCCTCTATCCCAAGCCGATCTTCGACCGCATGGACAAGAGCGTGGACTTCGTCCTAAGCCGCGTGCGCCCGGCCATCGAACGGGTCGAGAAGGCAAAAGGTTACGAGCCGGAGAAGCTGGCTTCGTCCGAAACTGCGGCGGAGCCTGTTTCCAAGCCCGAGGCTGCTTTGACGCAGACCGACGTCCAGAAAGAGAGTTTCGCTCCCGAAAAGGCGGCGAACGCCCCCAAACCAGCGCCGGCCGAACCCGGCAAGTAGGAGAGGCGTATGTTCTCGCTCAACCCCGCTTTCTGGAACCTTTTGAGTCCCGAGATCATAATCGTCTGCTTCGGCGTGATCTTTCTGCTCATGTCGGCGGTAAAGGCGCCTGATTCTTTCAAAGAGGCGATCGGCTGGCTTTCTCTCCTCGGCTTCGTGCTGACGCTTGTCTTGACGCTTCAGGTGCTCTGGGGCATCGGCACGCAGCGCGTGGCGGCCCTTTCAACGAGTGCCGGCTACGCCTCGCTGGTGATTGACCCATTCAGCCAGATTTTCAAGGCCATCATCCTCATCGGCGCCATCGTCAGCGTCCTTTTGTCGTTCAAGAGCCTCAGGGTGAACAAGGCGCTGACGGGAGAATACTTTGCCCTCTTTACCTTTGCCGTTTTCGGGATGATGGTGATGGCATCCGGAGCAGACCTCCTGACGCTCTGGGTCGGCCTTGAGACGATGGCGCTTTCCGTTTACGTCCTCGCCGCCTACCTCCGCCGCGACGAAAAAAGCGTCGAAGGCGCGTTCAAGTATTTTCTTTTAGGCGCGGTGAGCAGCGGCTTTTACCTCTACGGCGCTTCGTTCATATACGGCGCGACGGGAAGCGTCCAGCTCGACGCGATCCGCCAGACGCTGGCGACGAGGATAGCCGGCGGGGGCATCGAAGCGCTCGGTTTCCCCTTTATTGCCGGGCTCGTTCTGCTCTCAGTGGCCCTCTTGTTCAAGGCGGCGCTCGTCCCATTCCACTGGTGGACGCCCGACGCCTACGAAGGGGCCGCGACGCCCATCACCGGCTTCATGAGCGTCGCGCCGAAGGCGGCCGCCTTTGCCATGATGCTTCGAATTTTCATCGAGGGGCTTGGCCCGGCCTCGGTCTTCTGGGTCGGCCTGCTCAGCGCGGTGGCCGTAGCAACCATGATCTGGGGAAACATCGCGGCCATGCTCCAGGACAACGTCAAGCGGATGCTGGCCTATTCCTCCATCGCCCACGCTGGCTACGTGCTCGTTGCCGTGGCGGCGGCCGGCAGCGCCCCTTCAAGCGGCGGCGTGAGCGCGGCGGTATTCTACCTGTTGGCATACCTCTTCATGAACCTGGGCGCCTTCGGCCTTGTCTTGTACCTTGAAAGGGACGGAAGCGCCGGAGACAAGGTGAGCGATTTCAACGGCCTGATCCATAGGCGCCCGGCCGCCGCCATCGCAATGATTATCTTCCTGCTCTCCCTCGGCGGCATACCCCCCACCGCTGGATTCATCGGGAAGTTCTTGGTCTTCAAAGCCGCGGTCAACGCGGGGCTTTACGGCCTGGCCGTCGTTCTTGCCGTGACGAGCGTCATTTCGCTCTACTACTATTACCGCATCGTCATGAGCATGTTCCTGAAGGAGGCGGAGGCGAAGGAGCCGGTTTCAGCAGGCTGGCCTTTGGGCGTGGCGCTCTCCATTTCAGTAGTGGTCGTGCTGGGCCTTGGTCTCTACGCGCAGCCCGTGCTCGACTGGACAGCCAAGGCGATGCTTGGGGGAGCCCATTAAGAATGGCTGTTAGGGTTGCTTTTTAGCGCAAAGCCCGTTAAACTACACCATGCCTGCTCCCGGGTAGCTCAGTTGGTTAGAGCGGGTGACTGTTAATCACTAGGTCGGGGGTTCAAGTCCCTCCCCGGGAGCCAACAAAATCAAGGGGTTAGAAGAGGCCGCCGAAAGGCGGCCTCGCTTTTATTCCCCGCTTATTGCCAACGGGCGCCGATTTTCGATGATAAACTTGCACGGTTGATGCCTGCTTAAGAATGGAACTTGTCTGGTAGAATAAAGCAAGGCGAGGGGCGCGTGTCGGGTGCTTTGCAATCCTCCATCCATCCCGTTCTTGTAATAGCCGATGACCGCGAGCCTCTATGCGTCATCAAGGCGCTGTGCGCATTGCCAAAAATCAAGGTCCAAATCGCACGGCTGAAGCTTGGTGATTACGACGTTGAC
>JAEMPZ010000050.1 GCA_022759065.1 Acidobacteriota bacterium
GCCTTTTGGCCGCCACGACGTGGCGGCGCGCCTTCGTCGTGTCCGTTGGGAACCTTGCCTCCAAACTGCCCGATTCATGCGTTCAAAGTCCTGCCATTATTACATCAATGATCGCGGAGAAACGTGTTTTGGACAGCAGTGACGTGAGACGGTAGACGGGAGAAATGGTGAGTGGTGATCAGTGGCTATGGGACATGTCAAATGCTCCATTTCAAATTGTGGTACTACCTTGATTAATGGAATACCCTGCCACAATTCAACATTCAAAATTCAGCATTCAAAATTATCCGTTGCGCATGGCCTTCCTCTGTGACCTTCGTGTCCTTCGTGCCTTGGTGGTGCATTCTCCAGCGCTTCCGTCATGCGCCATACACCTTTGAAACGTAGTCGCGGTAGGCGCCTGACTGGACGTCGCGCCACCACTTTTCGTTCTCAAGGTACCATTGGACGGTCTTTGCTAGGCCTTCTTCAAACCGGACTTCAGGCCGAAATCCCAGTTCGCGCTCGGCCTTCGACGGGTCTATGGCGTAGCGCCAGTCGTGGCCTGGCCTGTCCTTTACAAATGTTATGTGACTGTCCAAGTCCACCGCGGGCTTGCCCTTCGCCGTCAAGAGGAGTTTCAAAAGCGAGCGGACAATGTCAATGTTATTTCGCTCGCACCTTGCCCCCAGATTGTAGACCTCGCCAGGCCGGCCTTTCTCGATGGCGAGCAACACTCCACGGTTGTGGTCTTCAACGTGAATCCAGTCGCGAACATTCATGCCGTTTCCATAGACGGGAAGCTTCTCGCCATCCACGAAGCGGGAGATCATGAATGGAATCAGCTTTTCAGGAAACTGGTAGGGACCGTAGTTGTTGCAGCATCTGGTTATAACTACGTCGAGACCGAACGTCTTGTGATAAGCAAGCGCCAAAAGATCAGCCGATGCTTTACTCGCCGAGTAAGGCGAAGACGGCGCAAGCGGCGTGGCCTCGGTGAATGCCCCCGTGTCGCCAAGCGCGCCGTACACTTCGTCAGTGGAAATCTGAAGGAAGCGCCCAGCTTTGTCGCGCCATGATTTGCGAGCGGCGTCGAGCAGCGTGGCGGTGCCAAGGACGTTCGTGCGGACGAAATCCATCGGTCCCAGGACGGAGCGGTCAACGTGGCTCTCGGCGGCGAAGTGGACGACTATGGACGGGGATTCTTGCTCGAATAACTTCTCGATCGCGGCGGAGTCTGCCACATCAGCTTTAGCAAAGCGATAGCGGCCGGAGTATGTTTTTTCAAGCCCGTCGAGGTTCTCAAGGTTCCCGGCGTAGGTAAGGGCATCCACGACAATGACGCGCCATTCGGGCCTTTGCGAAAGGGCCATGCGAACGAAGTTGCTGCCGATAAAACCCGCGCCACCGGTGACGATAATGTTCATGGGAAAGCTCCTAAGGGTAAAAAACTCAATTTTGAATTTTAAATTTTAAATTTTGAATGGAGGTGCTATTTTTTTGTTGACTTAACGATGGCGGTCAATAAGCGAACAAGCTCATCAACGCTTGCCAAGTAAGGGGTCAAATCGGCTTCCAGAAGATTTGAGTGTATGAGGATGTTGAGCCAATAGCGAGTTTCGCGCGCTTCTTTGGATGCAATCGCCATCTTCGAAACAAAGTCTCGCCTGCTTTGCCCTGCAAGCGCTTCTTCAACGTTGGCGCCGATACTAGTTCCAGCTCTTAGAAGTTGGTTTGATAGAACATATTCGTGCCTTTGCTTCAACTCTTGGCAGAGTCGTACTACCTCGAGCGCGAAAGCGAAGCTCTTCTCTTTTACCGGGTTGACCTTGTTTGAATGACTCTGCATTTGGCCTAGTCCCTACGGGAGAGCCATGGCGAATATTCAATAATTTAAAATTAAGAATTCAAAATTCAAAATTTATCTCTTTCCCCTGGCAACTATTTTCGTCAGGTACTCTCTCAACCCCTCCTGCCACGGTTGAGCGTTTGTCGCGTCATTGTCGCGAAGCCAGGCGTATGTTGGGCGGCGCGCGGGCCTCGGAAACTCTTCGCTTGTGCAAGGCTCGACGATGCAATCAAGCCCGGCCTCGGCAACGATTTGCCTCGCGAAAGTGTACCACGTTACGGGGCCGCCGCCGTTGACGGCGTGGCGGATTCCCCTTGCGCCCTCGTGAATCAACGACGCGATCTGGCGCGCCAGCTCTCGCGTCCAGGTCGGCGCTCCCCACTGGTCGTTTACGACTCGCAGCGATTTCCTCGTGGCCGCAAGTTTTAGGATGGTGTCCGGAAAAGACTTGCCCGTTGTCCCATAGAGCCACTGCGTCCGGCAGATCAGGTAGCCTTCTTTGGGAAGAGCGGCAATAATGGCTTGCTCTCCCTCAAGCTTGCTTCTGCCGTAAACGCCTAGGGCGGGGCCTGGAGGATCGTCCGGCAGATAACCTTCGGGCCTCTCGCCGGGAAAGACGTAATCAGTGCTTATGTGGACCAAAAGCGCCTTGGCACTGGCGCAGGCGCGCGCGAGGAGTTCAGGCCCTTTGGCGTTCGCGCGAAACGCTTCATCCTCTTTTTCTTCCGCCCCGTCAACATCGGTGAAGGCAGCCGCATTCAGCACGACTTGCGGCGCCGTTCGCCTGAAAAAAGCCTCGACTGAACCGGGTTCGCAGATGTCCACTTCCGGCAGGTCGGCGCCTATGACTTCAAAGCCCGCGGCCTCTAAAACCGGCAGCGCGTCGCGGCCAAACATCCCGCGGTTGCCCAAGAGGGCGAGCCTGCTCACCGGTCTTTCGTCGCCCAGTCGTAGGCAATCACGCCGTTTTGGTGAGGGTCGAGCCTGTATTCGTCAGGCTCCTTGTAGTTGTAGGTCTTCGTCGTGACGTTGATGACGTAAGCTTCCTCGGTGCCGATGCACTTCCAGCCGTGATAGACGCCGATGGGAACCTGCACCAGAAGCGGGTTGAGTTCGCCCACGACGAATTCGTTGATCTCCCCCTTGGTGGGCGAGCCATCCCTGGTATCGGCTAGCACAAGCTTCACCATTCCCTTCACGCAGACGAAGTTGTCCTTCTGAAGCTTATGGTAGTGCCACGCCTTGACAACCCCTGGGTAGGTCGTGGAAAGGTAAACCTGGCCGAACTCGTCGAACTGCGGGT
>JAEMPZ010000149.1 GCA_022759065.1 Acidobacteriota bacterium
CCTCCACGTCCTCGCTGTGAATCTTGCTTTTTTCGTCCATTGCCGGAAAAGATTTCGGGGGACAGCGGTGCGCCCTAGTCCTCTTCCCCGTGAATCCTCAGAATTGATAGGAAGGCTTCCTGGGGAATGGCGACGTCGCCAACCTGCTTCATGCGCTTTTTCCCCTCTTTCTGCTTTTCGAGGAGTTTGCGCTTGCGGGTGATGTCGCCGCCGTAGCACTTGGCCAGGACGTCCTTGCGCAGGGCTTTGACGACGGTGCGCGCGATGATCTTCGAGCCGATTGCCGCCTGGATGATCACTTCAAAAAGCTGCCTTGGTATGGCCTCTTTCATGCGCGAAGCCAGCAGGCGCCCGCGCGCCTCCGCTTCTTCCCTGTGGATGATGAAGGAGAGCGCGTCCACCGGCTTTCCGTTTACCAGGATGTCCAGCTTGACCAGTTCGCCCGGCTTGTAATCCTCTATGTGGTAGTCCATCGAGGCGTAGCCGCGCGAAAGCGACTTGAGCCTGTCGTAGAAGTCAACGACGATCTCGGAAAGGGGCATCTCGTAGCGCAAAAGGACCGTCTCCTTGCTGGCGTAATGAAAGTCCCTTTGCACTCCCCTTCTCTGTTCAAAGAGCCGAAGTATGTTCCCCACGTATTCGCCGCGCGTCAGCACGGTCACGGTCGCGTAAGGCTCCCTGATCTCGGCGATCTCCTGGGGGGGCGGAAGCTGGCTCGGATTGGAGAGGTCGAGAAGCTCCCCCCTCACCGTTTGCACCTGGTAGCGCACGTTCGGCGCCGTCGTGATCAAGTCCAGGTTGAACTCCCTCTCCAGCCGCTCCTGGATTATCTCCATGTGCAGAAGGCCCAGGAAGCCGGTGCGGAATCCAAAGCCAAGCGCCTCGCTCGTTTCGGGCTCGAAGACGAACGAAGAATCATTGAGCCGCAGCTTCTCCATCGCCTCGCGCAAGTTGGGGTAGTCGTTCGGGTCAACTGGATAGAGGCCCGCGAAGACCATCGGCTTCGACTGGCGAAATCCCGGAAATGGCGTCACGGCGGGACGCGCCGCGAGAGTCAGCGTGTCGCCGATGGAGACCTCGGCGACCTCCTTAATGCCCGCGATCACGAAGCCGACCTCCCCTGCTTCGAGGCTATCCACCGAAACGGGCTTCGGCGTGAACCGCCCAAGGTTCTCGACGTCGTGGTCTCGCCCGGTGGCCATCAGGCGGACCCTGTCCTTCACCTTGAGCTTTCCATCAATGACGCGCACCAGCATGATTACGCCCCGGTAGGAGTCATACCAAGAATCGAAGATCATCGCCTTCAATGGCGCGTCCCTGTCGCCTCCGGGCGCGGGGAGCCTCGTGACGATGGCCTCCAGAATCTCATCTATTCCGATGCGCTCCTTGGCTGATGCGAGGATGGCGCCGGAAGCGTCGAGGCCGATCACCTCCTCGATTTCGGCGATCGTCTTTTCCGGCTGCGCCGAAGCGAGGTCAATTTTGTTGATTACCGGGATGACCTCAAGCCCCTGGTCAACCGCCAAATAGGCGTTGGCTAGAGTCTGCGCCTCAACCCCCTGCGTCGCGTCCACTACGAGCAACGCGCCTTCGCAAGCGGCCAGCGCGCGCGACACCTCGTAGCCGAAATCAACGTGGCCAGGAGTGTCAATCAAGTTGAGCTGGTAAGTCTCGCCATCCTTCGCCGTGTAGAAAATCGTCACGGCGTGCGCCTTGATGGTGATTCCGCGCTCGCGCTCCAGGTCCATCCCGTCGAGAAACTGGGCTACCATCTCGCGGTCGGGCACGGCGTGAGTCACTTCGAGAAGGCGGTCGGACAGCGTGGTCTTGCCGTGGTCTATGTGAGCGACGATCGAAAAGTTCCTGATTAGCGACAGTTCCATCAACATAAGGCCCCGGACACGCGCCGGGGCCGCTCCAAGCCGCTATTCTGCTATATTTCCCGCGCTTTGGCAAGCGCTGGGCTAGGCGAAACGGAAAGCTCGCTCACAATGTACCTGCGATTTGTATTCCATGCCGGTCTCCGACACAGGATTCAATGCCAATTATTGCACGCTGGCTACTTCAGCCACCCTAAACGCTGGGCCGCGCCATAGATCAGGTAAAACCCCATCGCGGTGACAAAAAGGCCGAAGGCAAGCCGGAGCATCGGGCCGCTCATCAGGTGGGCGATCTTGGCGCCCAGCAAAGCGCCGACTAGCAAGGCAACCGCAATGTATGCCGCCGCTTTAATGTCCACGTTGCCCTGGTTGTAGTAGTATATCACCGCCGCTATGCCGACTGGTGGAAGAAGGACCGCCAGGCTCGTACCGGTGGCTTTCTGCATCGAAAAGCCAAGAATGTACACGAGCGCCGGCACGATGATGATGCCTCCTCCCACCCCAAAGAGGCCTGCCAGGATGCCAGCCAGAAGGCCGGTCAGGAGAAGCAATAGAACTGTCAGCAACGGTGACATCGGCACATTCCTCCTTTCTTACCCTCTTACCTTCTTACCCCCTCACTTCGTTGCCCCTTCTCGCCTCGGGCTTCTTCCGCGGTATAAAGGTCAAGGTCGCGCCTCAAGGTCATGGCGAAGGTCGCGGCGTGAACCTCCGCCCCAACCCTCTTGAGCGCCTTGGCCGCCTCGCGAATAGTCGCGCCCGTGGTCGTAACGTCGTCTATCAGAAGAACGCTTTTTCCTCTCGCCACTTGGGGCTTCGCGACGAAGGCGCCTTTGACGTTGGTCCTCCTGCCGGCAACGGTAAGTTCCTTTTGCGGCACCGGCGTTCGTCGCAATTCCAGACCGCTTGCCAACGGCACGTTCAGCCTTGAAGCCACCTCCTTGGCCATCAACCCCGCCGGTTCAAACCCTCTGACAAGCCGCCTTCGCAAGGGAGAGGGAACGGGGACGACCACGTCCCACCGCTTGTCAGGCCAGCGCTTGCGGACCGCTCGCGCGACGGCCGCGCCCATCAATCGCGCCAGCGGATAGCGCTGCTTGTCTTTGTAGAGCAACACGATTCTCCGGGCCGGCCCGGAATATGAGTAAACGCTCACGTGGCCTTCAAAAGAGGGCGGATCGGCGAGACACGCGCCGCAAAGGTGCTCTGTTTGCCCGTCCACGCGCGGCAGCGGCGGTCCACAGC
>JAEMPZ010000045.1 GCA_022759065.1 Acidobacteriota bacterium
GGTCAAGAACGGCGTCTGGGAAGATTCCTACGTTTACGACATCGTCTGCCGAATCCACGAGGGGCTTGAAAGGCGAACCAAGGCGAGGGTCCTTCTGACGCTCATGGACCCCAGCCTCGGCCTCAAGCCGCAAGACAAGGAGGGCCTGACGCCCAACACCGGCGCGGTCATCCTTACCCACCCATGGTTTCACCAGGAATCCACCAGCGAGACCAAGGTGGAGGTGAACCTGCGCTGGTATCTGGCAAACCAGTACTACGAACGGCTCGTAAAAGAGGGGCTTGATCCGGGGCGCATCGTTTTCACTTCGGTGCACGCCGATTCGCTCCACCCCTCGCTCAGAGGCTCGATGTTCTACGTTCCAGGGACGCCGTACCGCTCGACCAAGTGGAGCCAGGCCGGCGGGGCCTATGCGCGCTACACGGAATACAAAGCAAAGCCCGTTTACGAGCTCTCCGAAAAGGAGCTGATCCGCAGCGAAGGGCTCTCTCGCCAGTTCGCGAGAAAACTCGAAGAAGCATTTGCCAGCAAGGAACTGCCTTTGCACCCATACAATCCCACCAGAGACCACGTCGTAAGAGGGCGCAGGCCATGGGTGCCGGCCGTCCTGCGAAACGCCGAGACGCCCTGCAGCGTTCTTCTGGAAGTCTGCAACATCGCCAACAAGAAGGACGCGGAACTCTTGCGCGACCCCCGCTACCGCCAGGCCGTCGCCGAGGCCTACATTGACGCGCTGATAAGATACTACTCGTGAGAAAATGGACGATGGGATGGGGGCGGCGTTGCCAAGCATCGCAGTGGCGGCGTAACTGGCATTGAGCGCTTCCGCGCCCTCCCGGAGCCTTATCGCTGGAGGATGCTGATGAAGCTTCACGTCGTTCCAATGTTGGCACTGCTTGCTTTGTTTGCGCCATGTTCGGCGAAGGCCGAGGGTGGTGCTGTGCCTGTGTGGATGACGGGGCTCAACCCCGGCGACGCCCCGCAAGAAGTTCATCTCGGGCTACTCACGAAACCCGCCGCGCAAGACGCCGTCCTCTGGCAGGAGGGGCATCCACTCGTCCTCATAAAAGCCGGCGCGCCGCTGCCAAAAGCGATGCCGGAAGGGCGCATTTGCGAGGTCACGCTGAAGAGCGCGGACGGGAAGCCGCTTCCCGGCGTCGCGTTGCAGTGGAAGCCGCCTGGGTCGCCCAACCTGCCCGAACCGTTTGGGCGGACGCGATCAAACAAGAACGGAGTTGCCAGCCTGCCGCTCTTGCCCGGACAGGGAGCCGTTGTCTGGATAGAAGATGTCCGCTTTCTGCCCGCCATCACTACTGTTGCCCCGGACACTTCCTCGTTGAGCCTTTCGTTGGCTCCCGCGCCAGGGCCGGTCATCGTGGTTCAAGGGCCGTACGGCCGTCTTGTCGCCGGGGCGAAGCTCGCCACTCTTCCATTGGAGGGATTCAAAGATCTTCTCGGAATGGCACTCAACCGAACCACCCTCCAGAAACTTTTCACGGGGGACGAAGTGGGACGAATATCCATTCCGGCCGATTTGCGCCACGCCTGCGGTTGCCTCCAGGCGGAAGGCTACTCGCTCCTTGACGTTCCAAGCACTGACGCGATGCTTGGCCGCGTCGCGCTGCTGGCAGCCGCCAAGGTTCTACAGGTGACAGCAAAAGACCAGCAATCCGGCGCCCCCGTAAAAGGCTTGAAGTGGGAGCTTCAGGCAGCGCCTTCCCAACTGCCATGGCTTCACTTCGACTCCGAAGGGCTGTGGCAGCAAGGCGCCGGTTTCCTCGCCCCCCCGGCCTACCCGTGCCGCCTGGCTCTTAGTGCCCCGGGATACGTGCCTTACAAGGAATCGCAGAAGGAGTTTCCGCCTTCGGGAAGGTTGGACATCACCCTCGCCAAGGGAGTTCGCCTGGCGGGAAAAATCGTGGCTCGTGACGGGCGTCCCGTCGCCGGCGCTATTATCCAGGCCGGCCCATACGAGGATGGCGTGAACGCCGGCTCTGACAAAAACGGCGCTTTCGCGCTGCCGCCGATTTCGTACTCGAAATTTCCAATGGAGATGACGATTTACGCTGACAACTGCGTCCAGAAGGTTATCCCCGGGCTTCCTCCCAGGGACAACCTCTCTATGACGATCGTGATGGAGAGCGGAGCATCCGTCTCCGGCCGCGTTGTAGATGAAGATTCCCGCCAGCCGATAGCGAAGGCTCAAGTGTTCTGCCTCTGGAAAGAAGAGGGGCGCACCTCCAGCGACACTACCAAGGAGAACGGGGCCTTCAGCATTGGAGGTTTGGCGCCTGGTTCCTACGAGATACACTTCACCGCGGCCGGGAGCGTTGGGAAGACCCGAACATTTATCGTCGTTGCAAACGAGCCGCACGACCTTGGCGAAATCGCGCTTTCGAGCCACCCCAAGGTGACAGGCCGTTTGGTGGACCAGGATGGCAACGCCGTTTCCAGCAACGCGGAGGTACGGCTCGAATGCTACATCGGCATTCCCGAGATTCGGGACCGCGAGCGCGAAAAGAGCCTGACGGGAACCATAGCTGACGACGGAGCCTTTCAATTCCGAGGGGTCCCGGTTGGCCGATACCGTTTGGTGGCCTCGGCGGGCGAGGCGAAGAAAGTTATAAAATCGGTGATCGTAAATGAAGATGACGTGGATGTGGGCAAGGTTGTCCTGGAGCCGGCATCCTCACTGATTGGGACGTTGCGCGCCCGAAGCCAGCTCGACCTTTCAAGCTGGCGGGTGTCGCTTCTGACCCAGCGCTTTGATTTCGACCCGGTGACATCGTTCACGGACGACAGCGGCGCTTTCACCTTCGAAGGCCTTCCGGCTGGCGTTTATCGCCTTGCCGCCTACGCGCCCCTTCATGTTCTGCCGGACGCGATGGCCAGAGTGGTGATTCAATCCGGCCAGGACGCCAAGATAGTGGTGCCAGTGGGAGGCGTCACGGTCACTGCGTTCGTTCTGGTGGATGGCACGCCTGCTCCAGGCGCCAAGGTCACGGTGAGCGGAATCAGCGACGAAGCTTTTGACGGCACGATGGTCGTGCTGGTCACCGGCGACGGGGACAAAACCCCGTTGGGCCTTCCCGCGGTTACTAGAACGGCCACC
>JAEMPZ010000213.1:0-1934 GCA_022759065.1 Acidobacteriota bacterium
CTCATCTATCATCCCTCATCCATCATCATCTATAATGGTCGCCTGGAGGGCGATTCATGGCTCGGACGATCATAGAGAAAATTCTTTCGGCTCACGCGGGGAGTGACGCGAAGCCTGGCGACATCGTTGACATCTTTCTCGACACGCGCGCGGCGAGGGACTTCGGCGGGGCGAACGTGGTG
Source organism: Acidobacteriota bacterium (assembly GCA_022759065.1). Classification (GTDB taxonomy): domain Bacteria; phylum Acidobacteriota; class UBA4820; order UBA4820; family DSQY01; genus JAEMPZ01. The sequence goes on from JAEMPZ010000213.1 coordinate 183, forward strand.
AAGAATCTTCTGGACCACGGCCTTGAAGTGGCTGACCCGTCGCGAACCGTCTTCACTTTCGACTGCAACCCAACCGGTTCCGACCAGCTTTACGCCGCGAACCAGCAGAGGTGCAGGACATTCGCCCGCGAGCGGGGCATCAGGGTCTATGACATTGACCAGGGCATCGGCACTCACGTGGCGATCGAAAACGGCCTGGCGTGGCCCGGCTCGACATTTGTCTCCACCGATTCCCATGCCAACATCCTCGGGGCGATCGGCGCCTTCGGCCAGGGGCTTGGCGACGTGGACATGGCCGCGGCCTGGGCCTACGGAAAGGTGTGGTTCAAGACGCCGGAGACGGTGCGGATCGAGCTTGTGGGGCTTCCCTCCAAGAGCGCCACTCCCAAAGACGTCGGGCTTCGCCTTCTGAACCACTTCGGCGCCAACGGGCTTCTCGGTTGCGCCGCCGAGGTCTACGGCGAGTACGCTGACTCGCTCGGCCTGTCGGGAAGGATTACCATTTCCTCCCTCGCAACGGAGATGGGAGCGATCATTCTCTTCTTTCCGCCAAGCGGCGAAATCGTGGGCCATTGCCGAAAGGCCACGGGCCGCAATGACTGGGCGCCAGTCTTCGCCGACGAGGGCGCGCGCTACGCGCGGACCGAAAAGGTTGACGTTGCCGGCCTCGGGCCAATGATCTCGCGTCCGGGCCACCCGGAAGATGCAGTTGAGATAGAGGCGGTGCGAGGAAAAAAGGTGGATTCGGTCTTCATCGGCTCCTGCACGAACGGCCGCTACGAAGACCTCGAAGAGGCCGCGGCTATTTTCAAGGGCCGCAAAGTCGCGCCGGGCGTGGTGGCGAAGATCGTCCCCGCCACCGACGCGATCTGGCAAAGGGCCATGAAAGCTGGCCTCTTTGAGATATTCAAAGAGGCCGGCGTGATGATTTCCAACGCCGGTTGCGCCGGTTGCGCCGCCGGCCAGGTGGGCCAGAACGGCCCCGGAGAAGTCACGGTCTCGACCGGCAACAGAAATTTCGCTGGCAAGCAGGGAAAGGGCGAAGTCTACCTTGCCTCCCCCAGGGTCGCCGCCGCTTCAGCAATTGCCGGCTGCATTACCGATCCCGGCAACATGCCGGATGCCGCGGCCGTTTTCGCCGCCCCGGCGCCGAGCAAAGCGCCCAGAAAAAAGGAGACGTTGGCGCCAAGCGGCATGAAGCCGCTTGTCATCAAAGGCCGCGTCTGGGTCGTTCGGAAAGACAACATTGACACCGACATGATCTTCCACAACAGGCACCTCGCGATCACGAAGGTCGAAGAGATGGGGCCGTTCGCCTTCGGGAACCTTCCTGGGTGGGAAGATTTCTCGAAAAGGGCAAAGCCGGGGGACATTATAGTCACCGGCGCGAACTTCGGGGCGGGCTCCTCTCGCCAGCAGGCGGTTGACTGCTTCAAGGCACTTGGGATCGCGGCCATAGTCGCCAAGAGCTTCGGCGCCATTTACGAGCGAAACGCCATAAACGCGGCCCTGCCTATCGTAACAAGCGGCCTCGTCGGCATGGAGATCAGTGACGGCGAGGAGATAACGGTGGACCTGGCAAAGGGCGAAATCACCAGGGCCGATGGGCGCGTTGTTCAGGCGAACCCTTGGCCCAAGGCGCAAATCGAAATCTACCTTCGCGGCGGCCTGCTGGGGTAAAAGAAACTTAAACCACAGAGTCACGGAGGCACGGAGAAATCGTTTTATTGTCATGGCAAGCAAGGTGCTTTG
>JAEMPZ010000213.1:2034-3104 GCA_022759065.1 Acidobacteriota bacterium
GCCTCTGTGTCTCCGTGGTGAATCTTTTCTTTGGAGCGAGTAATGGGCAAAACGTTTGCTGAAAAGGTTCTGGCGAAAAAGGCGGGGCTGAAGTCGGTTGCGCCCGGGCAGATCGTGACGGTCAAACCGGACCACCTGCTGACGCACGACAACACAAGCGCGATCGTCGGCAAGGTCTCCGATGAGCTGAAACAATACGGCCTCGTGGACGCGAATCTTCCGGTGATTGCAATAGATCACGTGGTGCCTGCCGTGGACGAGAAGACCGCGATCGGCCACAAGAAGATTCGTGAATTCGTCAAGAGCTACGGCGTGAAAAACTTTTTTGACGTTGGCGCGGGCGTCTGCCACCAGCTCATGGTGGAGAAAGGCCTCGCGCTGCCCGGTTCTCTCCTCCTCGGTTCTGACAGCCACACCTGCACCTACGGCGCGCTCAATGCTTTCGCCACTGGCATTGACAGGACCGAGGCGGCAGTCCTTCTGCTCACCGGCGAGACTTGGCTCAAGGTGCCCGAAACGATCAAGCTCTTGTTGAAAGGCTCCTTCCCGGCAGCTGTCATGGGGAAGGACCTCGTGCTGCGAATCATCGGCGACATCGGCGCTGACGGGGCAAATTACCAGGCGGTCGAGTTTCATGGGGAGATCTCCGCGCTTTCAATGGACGACCGGCTGACCATCGCCAACATGGGCATCGAGATGGGAGCGAAGCTGGCGGTATTCCCCGTTGACGCCGCGACGCGAAGCTATCTTGAGGAACACGCCCCGGGGGCTTCCTGGGAAGCGGCGTGGGCCGACGATGACGCCTCATACTGCAGGAAGCTCGATTACGATCTGGGCGCTCTCGAACCACTTGTGGCAAAGCCGCACGCCGTGGACAACGTGGCGCCCGTGCGCGAAGTGGCCGGCCTTCCCATACAGCAGGCGTTTTTAGGCACCTGCACCAACGGGAGGCTCTCCGACCTGCGGGCCGCCGCGTCAATACTGAAAGGGAAGCAGGTGGCTTCGGGCGTGCGGCTGCTTGTCATCCCCGCCAGCCGCTCCGTTTTTCAAGCCGCAATCGCCGATGGAAC
>JAEMPZ010000094.1 GCA_022759065.1 Acidobacteriota bacterium
TCGGAATGCGACCTGCACCTTGCCCCCTGAAAAAGCTATTTTGGACAGGTGTGGTCTACAGTCTTTCTTTGCTAACAGCCTGGTCTTAACGCCGACACGCCGACACGCCGACACGCCGACACCTCAGTACCCCGGCACATCATTTCCGCCGCTTACCCTCCAAAAGCGTTTCCAGGGTTTCAAAAAAAGCGGGGAAAGATTTGGCCACGCAGCCCGGATTTAGGAGGGTTGTCCCTTCCGCGCGAAGGCCCATGAGGGCGAAGGCCATCGCCATCCTGTGGTCGCCGTGCGGGTCGAGCCTCGCGCCTTTCGGCGAGGCTGGCGGGATGATCGCGAAGTCGGCCCCGCTTTGGCGCGCATCGCCTCCAAGGGCTCGAATCCCCTCCGCCAAAACGGCCAGCCTGTCGCTCTCCTTCGTCTTCATGTGAGAGACGTTCAGAAAGGTGGAGGGCGAAGGCGCGGCAAAGGCCACGGCTGCAAGTGGAGGGACCAGGTCAGGAAAATCCCGCATGTCGAGCACCGCTCCTGACTCCGGCCGGCCTGAAGCGGCCGCGCCTGAACCATCCTCTGTAATGCGGACGCCGAATGCCTTCATGTGGTTCAGGATGGCGGCGTCGCCCTGGGCCATGGCGCGGTGAATGTTGGCCACGCGCACCTCCCCGCCAGTGACGGCCGCGGCGGCGAGAAGGAAGGCAGCCGCGGAGGCGTCAGGTTCGATGCTTTCCTTCGCCGGGATGTAGGCGGAAGGCGAGACGAGCCACTGCTCCGGCCGGGGATGCTCCACTAGAGCCCCGAAGCGCTGCATGACTAAGGCGGTCAAGCTCGCGTAGGGAGCGGAAACGAGCCCCGAAGCAGTCAGCCTGGTAGGGCCTGAGGCCAATGGCGCCGCCAGAAGCAGCGCCGAGAGGAACTGGCTGGAAACGCCCGATGGAACTACGAACTCTCCGCCCTTCCACCTCGTCCCTTCGATTTCCAGCGGCGCGAAGCCGTCATTAACAAGCCACCTTACTTTTGCGCCTAGTGCTTTTAGAACCTGGGCCAAATCATGGACCGGACGGCGCTCCAGTTGCAGGGAACCCCGAAGGACTCGTCTTCCGGGAATGGCCGCGCAAAAGGCCATCATGAAGCGCAGGGTCGTGCCGGACGAGCCGCAGTCAAGGGAAGTTTCGGGCGCGCCGAACGCCCCGCCCGTCCCGGTAATGTTCCAACCGTGCCCCGCCTCTTCGAAAAAGGCGCCGAGAGCCTCAAGGCACCGCCTCGTGGAAAAAGTGTCGTCGCTGTAAAGGGGGTTTTCAATAAACGAGCGCCCTTTGGCCAATGCGGCGCAGCACAACGCCCGGTGGGTATGCGACTTGGAAGGCGGGGCAACCGCCTCTCCGTAGGCGGCAAGCCCGCAGGGGACCGCGTAGACATCGCCTAAGGAGTCAGGGTTTGGCGCGGTCATGCGAGGCGCTTTTCCTTCTTCTTTTCGCTCATTCCAAATAACTTACAACCCATAACTCGAAACCCGCAACTTCCCCTTTTACGCCAAATTCCGATATGGAAATGTTGCACTTCCATCGCGGGATTGGGGTTTATCGCTCCCTCAGCGCGCGCCTCGCTTCTCGGTCGAGGTCTTTTTCCTTAAGGGCGTCTCTCTTGTCAACGACGTTTTTCCCTTTGGCTAGAGCGATCTCCACCTTGACTTTGCCCTCTTTAAGATAGACGCGCAGCGGCACGAGCGTCAATCCTTTCTCCTGAACCTTCCCTTGTAGCTTTTCGATCTCCTCCTTGTGCATCAAAAGCTTACGCTTTCGAAGCGGGTCGAGAGGAGTGAGCGTCAAGTGAGTGTGCTGGACATAGGGGGTGACGTGGCAGCCCAAGAGCCAGATCTCGCCACCCTCAACCTGGGCGTAAGCGTCGCGCAACTGGACCTGGCCAGACCTGACGGACTTGACCTCCGGGCCCATAAGGGCGATGCCAGCCTCAAAGCGGTCGAGAATGTGGTAGAGGTGGAAAGCTTGGCGGTTTTGCGCGAGGTCTTTCCGCGCTTCGTTAAGGCGCGCCATCTTATTTCTCGTCCGAGTGCTTTTTTTGGGGGGGGAGCGCGCTCATCACCGCTTCCTTGAATGAGCGGGGGACGCCTATGGGCGGGAGGCTTTCGAGCGTCTCAACGAGCCTGGCCATTGCCTCGAACTCCAGGCGGCAGGCCTCGCACTCTTTGAGATGCGCCTCGACGGCAGCGCGCTCGCTTGGCGAAAAATCGTTCTCGATGAATTTTGGAAGCAACTCCAAAACCTTCCGGCAGTGCATCATAACCCTCGTTTCAGCCCCACGGCGATGATACGCGCACAGGGGCGGGGAAGTTCATCGAACATCTTTTAGCCGCTCCATCAGCATCTGCCTTGCCCTGAAAATACGGTTTTTCACCGTCCCCAAAGGCAGGCCTGTGATCTTTGCCATCTCTTCATAGGAACGAAAGTTGAAATGGCGCAGGATGACCAATTCGCGGTAGGAGGGAGGCAGGTCGTCCACCGCTTCGCGGATATGGCCCATGAGATCCTTCATTGCGAGGCAATCATGGGGATTTTGAACGTGGCTTTCCAGGGGCAACTCGTAAGAGCGGAAACCTTCCTCGTCCGAAACTTCTATGGGAGTCTCGGGCGCTCTCTGCTTTCTAAGATGGTCAATCGTATGATTGCTCGCTATTTTGTACAGCCACGTCGAAAACTTGTAACCCCGGTCGTAGCTCCTCAGGTTCGCGTAAGCCTTGAGAAAGACTTCCTGGGTAAGCTCTATCGCCTCTTCGTAGTGGCGGACCATGTGAAAAATGTAGTTGGCCAACCCCTTCTGGTAGCGCTCAACGATGGCAGCGAAGGCGTCCTGATCCCCCCCCAGGACCCTTTCCACCACCTCCATGTCCGTCAGTACCTTCTGCTGAACCTTGGCCAACGGCGCCCCCAACCAACCAATTTTACGCTCATTAACCACAAAACACTAAACAACCGCCTCACGAGCCATGACGGAGGCGCGCCGCCACCGCATTCCAACGCGGAAAAATTCACCACCAAGGCACAAAGGGCACAAAGGACAGATGAGAGATGACGGATGATAGATGAAAGAG
>JAEMPZ010000072.1 GCA_022759065.1 Acidobacteriota bacterium
GACCACCAAAGCGCGCCTCGAGGGTTGCGAGGCGCTGGCCGCCTGTTGCCGGAGGGGGCTCGGCCGCCCAAGTCGGAGCGATGACTGTCATCCAAGCTAACAAGGCCATCTTCAAGTGACGCGCCCAGCGTTTTTTCATGGCGCCTGGATACCTCTCACCCGCCGCATGGGGGCCATCTCAACCATCTCCCTTACCCGATATTTCCCATTTGACCTTTGCCTAGCCACCATCACGCACCACTCCGACAAGTCTAGTCTCACTTTATCACCTTCGGAAGCTTTCGCAAGGCCTCTTTCCACCTTTGGGTCTGCGATCTGCGTCTGATCGAGAATGTATCTCGTCTGTTACGCACTTCGGGGCCAGTTTCTGGTCGAATGCGGACAAGCCCTGCCCCCACCTCCCCTCCACTGCCCGATCCTGACCCCCGAAAGGATCATTCTGCTAAAGGTGAAGGCAACCTCAGCCGACCAATCCTTTCCAGGATGGCCTTGAACACCTCTCGTGGGACCGCCACCTCTGCCATTTGGAAGGTCACGTACCGTGCGCGGGAGATGACCTTGGCTCCGATCTTGATCAGCTTGTCCCGCAGCGTCGTAAGCGTCCAGTGGCGCACCGATTTCGGCAAGACGGCCTGCCTGAGGAAGTTGCCCAGGTTATAGGCCAGGACGAACAGTTGCAGCCGCACCTGGTTATCTACGAAGTCGTGGCAGGACAGCCGCGTCCAGTTGACCGCGTTCTTCCCCTCCTTGATCCACTGCTCCGCCGTGCCTCGAAGGTTGTAGAACCGCACCACCCCCTTGGCCCGTCGGCGCAGGTTGTTCACGATGAATCCAACGCGGGGGAAGAGTTCCCCCTTGTGCCATTCCACCTTCGCCACCACTCGGCGGGGGCGGCTCCAACTGTCCGCCTGGTACTGGAAGTCGGCGTACCAGACCACGGGGGCGTTCGAGGGGCGGCCAACGGGCCGGGTCAGCAGCGGCTCAATGGTCCGCTGGAGAACGTCATTGGAGGGCAGGCGGATGGCATAGTCGTACCCCTCTGCCTCCAGATACTCGTACACGTCCGGGTTGGCAAAGGCGGCATCGGCCCTGAAGGAATGCGGGAAGTCATAGCTTCGATACCGCGCCACGATCGGTTCCAGAACGGCCTGCCAGTCCTTGGCGCTATGGACGTTTCCGCTGCGTAGCTGAGAACCCTCCACATCCCCGAACTGGTTGAAGCAGAACAACGGGTGGTAACAAGTGCACCCGAAGTGCCCGTTGTAAGCCGTGCCCTCCTGCTGGCCGTAGGTTTCGCTGACAGAGCTGTCCATGTCCAGGACGAGTTCCTTCATGGGTCTGCGTTTCCGGAGACGGCCAATCCATTTCCCCGATAGGGATGCAAGGATTGCGAGGTTCTCCGGTTGAGTCAGCACTGCCGTCTCGAAGCGGCCCATCTCGCTGGTGGAGGCTGCATTCCGCTCCCTGGCCCGTCCACCAACCACATACCGCATGGCCGGGTCCACCGAGAGCCTCTCGGCATCGTTGGTATCTTCGTACCCCGCCAATCGGCTGAAGACGGACTGACGCAACAGCGCCACGAGCGTGTGCTGAGCATTCTTCCCCGTTCGCCAATCTCGCAGCAGGTCCCCACCCATGGCGGTCAACCCCAACGCATCATCCAGTTCCCGGTAGGCCAGCAAACCCGCATCCGAAGTAACCCTGGACCCATGGAACTCCAGCTTCAGACTGCCGTCAAAATCCACTCGAAGGGGTGGCGATTTGCTTTCACCCATTGGATTCTCCGGTTTCTTCCCAGTGCCATGCCAGTAATAGCTATATCTAACATGGCTATAATGTATATTCTCGCTGTCGTTTTGTCCAGTTCATCTGGGAAATCCGGGCTTACTTTCCTATCTGTGTTCATCGGCGTCCATAGCTTTCCTCACGCCATGGGCGGGGGAGGCTCTTCGGGTTTGGCCGCTTCGGCTTCCGCGGCGGGCTCGGTTTCCTTGCTGCTTGCGGAGCCTTTGGCGGCCTGCTGCTCGTGGTATTTGGCGAAGATGACGTCTTCCATCATCTTGCGCGTTTCAGTGTTAATGGGGTGGGCCACATCCTTGAAAGTGCCGTCGCGGCGCCGTTTGCTCGGCATTGAAAGAAAGAGCCCCTTTTCTCCTTCAATGATCTTGATGTCCTGGACAAAGAAGCAACCGTCAATGACAATCGAAACGAAGGCCCTCAGTTTTTTTGTCTTGTCCTCGACCATTGATACGCGTACGTCGGTGATGTTCATGGCAGCAACTCCTTTCCAAAGCCGGTTAACGTCTGTTCCCAGTACGCCTTGCGGTCCAACGTTGTTACCGCGGCGGCCCCGAACCCCTCGCGCGCCACTTCCATTGCTCCGGCCTTCGCTTCTTCGCTGCCGGAGAAAAAACCAACCCACGCCGCCCCCGAGCCGGCCATCAACGCGCGAGTGGCGCCGGCGGCCAGGAGGGCCTTCTTCACCGAGCTGGCTTCTTGAGCCTTGTCGCCGTGGGCCGCCACCTCTTCAAAACGGTTAAACAAACGCTTCTGAGTGAGCCTCCGGCTCACTACCTCGCCTACAATGTCTTGTATTCTATGTGGGTCGCGGGGCGATGTCAACTTCTCGTCGAGGATCCCGTAGGCCTCTTTCGTCGCCATTCCCGATGGCGGCCAGGCTATGGCAAGGTTGCTCAAAGGCGCGTCGGGGAGGGGATAGACTTCCTCTCCGCGCCCGGCGCAGAGAGCCGTGCCACCACACAGGAAAAAGGGAACGTCACTCCCCAGGCGCTCCGCCAGTGACATCAGAAGCTCCCTGCCCGGAGCGATGTTCCAAAGCCTGGAAAGCGCCAAAAGAGCCATCGCGCCGTCGGAGCTTCCACCGCCGAGGCCGGCCTGCGATGGGATGCGTTTGGTCAAGCGGATTTTCGCCCCCGCGCGGACGCCAGCGGCATCGCGCAGGAGCCGGGCCGCCTTCACGACGATGTTTTCTTCGCCGGAGGGGATCCTCGGGTCCGAGCACTCAAGCGAAATTCCATCCGTAGCGGGCGTCACTTCAAGCGTGTCGAAGATGCTTATCGTTTGAAGCACGGTGC
>JAEMPZ010000021.1 GCA_022759065.1 Acidobacteriota bacterium
GACCGACGACCGCGCATCAACTCGCGCGTCCGTCGTCCGTCTGCCGTCTGCCGTCTGCCGTCTGCCGTCTGCCGTGTGTCGTCTAACTTCTCACTCTCTTACTTTCTAACTTTCTTACTTGTTTGCCCTCCCCGTCCTCCCTGTGAATCATTCCTCCGTGCCCTTGGTGGCTTTGTGGTGAGATTTTCTTGTCTTGTTCTCGGCGGTGAGCACCGGCCGAAACGATGCGGCGGATTATTTTCTTCTGCTATGTGGAATGACTGGGGAGACGGCGTTCTGGTAGTGGCGGATGTTCAGGGCGCCGGAGGGGCCGGCCTCTATCGCGATGACGTCGGCGCGAAGCTTGGAGACGGAAATGTCGTGGCGGCGGCAGTAGGCGCGGCCGGCCCGCAGTAGGCGGCGGGCCTTCAACGGCGTCACCGCTTCCGCTGGCGTTCCAAAAGCCCGGTTTGAGCGCGCTTTCACTTCGACGGCAAAAATAAGCCCCTCCTTTTCGGCGACGATGTCCACTTCGCCGCCGCGCACGCGGAAGTTGCGCTCCAGAATCTTGTAGCCCTTCTTTTGCAGGTATCGGGCCGCGGCCTCCTCGCCCTCCCGGCCAAAGCGTTTCGCGGACCTGGCAGGCAAAATGCGCCTGAAGACATTGGCCAGCCAGTTGAAAACTCTTTGGCTCGCTTGGCTTTTCAGCGGTTTCCCCACTTGCCGCGTGGCCCTTGCTGGCCGCCGGGCCCCTGGGGATTGCCGGGCCGCCCCTCCTGGCCCATGCGTCCCATCAACTCGCGCCTGAGCAACAGCCATTGCGCCTGCTGCCTCGGGGTCATTATCGCCAAGAGGCGGTCTTCCTGTTCCCTGACGCGCTTTTCCTGATTGGCCATCTCGTTTCTGGTGGCCGCCACCTCGTCCTTGAATGCCGCGTCGGTAGTAGCCGGGGCCTCAAGAAGAGCCTGAAGCTTGCTCATGTGCTGGCGCATCGCCTGGTTGTGGGCCGGCCGCAGCGCATCCATCGAATCCAGCACGTCAAGCACTTTCAAGGTCTGCGCCTCGGTCAAGCCCAACTTCTCGCGCATCTTGTGGGCGATATAGATGCGGATGGTCTCGCGCCGCGAAGCCGCGTCAGGCGCCTGTTCCTCATCCTGCGGCGGGGGAGGCCCCGGAGGCGGAAGCTCCTGCGCCGAAAGAATGCGGGCAAACACCATAACGAAGAAAACGAGGACCAATTTTCTGGCCATGTGCCCCTCCCTATTCGCTGTCAATGAAACTGCCCGCGTCTGCCGCCGTCACTGCTGAAAACCGCTCCGCCATGGGATATGCCGCCTGGAGCAGAGAAAGCGTGGAGTCATCGCCCGCAGGCGCCCACGGGGCGTCGGCGAGGGCCATTTCCTGAGCGGACAAGGACGCGGCCGGGGAGGAATGCGCGAGCCTTCCAAACGACCATCCGCCGAGAAGGCCGGCAATAAGGGCGGCGGCGGCCACCGCTGGCCACGCCCGCCTGTGAGCGCGCGCCGGCAAAACTTTTTGCAAGACAGCCCTTGAGTCAAGCCGTGCCTGGAACGCGGGCTTGGCGCGCCTGATGTCGCTTTCCGTTTGGCGAAGAGCCTGAAGCTCCGAGCGGCATGAATCGCAGGCCTCGACGTGGCTAATCGCCTCGACCGGTACCGGGCCCTGGCATAGAACGCGTATCAATGCCTCTTCATGCGTCATTTTTTGCCTCCAAATGGTGGCGCAGGTTCCGCAGCGCGAAAAAATAGTGCGCCTTCGCGGTCCCCTCCGCCAAACCCATGACCCGCGCGATCTCCTTGAATGACATGTCCTCCCATGCGCGCAGAATCACTACCGCCCGCTGTTGTGGGGCGAGAAGCTTCAAAGCCTGCCGCACTCTTCGCTGATCCTCCTTCGCGGCCACCATTTCCAGGGCGCCTTGATGCCCATCCTCCGCTTGCAGCGGCTCTTCCGAACCGTACTCTTCCCTCCTGGTTGACGCCGCGGCTAGGTGGTTGAGGGCAAGATTGTGGGCGATCTGAAAGGTGTATGTCCGTAACGAAGCCTCCTGGCGGAACTCTCCCAAATGTTGGAGCAACCGGACAAGCGCCTCTTGAGCCAGATCTTCCGCTTGAGCGGGGTTGTGGAGCATCCCTTCCAGATAGCGCCGGACGGGGCCGGACAACTCGTCCAGGAGCCTCTGAACGGCGGCAGGTTCTCCAGCTTTTATCTGTTCCAGCCATTCGTCAGGCGCCTCCGCCATCCCTCGCTCCAACAGTGAGACCAGTGTACACCGGCTTTGGATTAACCGCCAGCATGTTGGGGAGCCCCAATCCCGCGATTGGAGTATGACGGGGCCCCTTCTCCAAGGGTGGCTTTGCCCGGCGGGAATACGGCCTTTCGCGTTTGGGTTTTAATATTCCTGGGTATAATGGTGATCGCCCTGGGCAAGGAGAGGTGAATGGCGAAAATGGAAAAACCGATATTGACGGTTGACGAGGCGGCGAAGCGTCGCCGTTCGATACGCAAGTTCCTAAATGAGCCGGTTCCGCGCGAAGAACTTGACGAGATTCTTCGCGTCACGGGGCTCGCGCCCTCTTCTTACAACACGCAGCCATGGCGCTTCGTGGTGGTGGCGGACCCTGAAGTCAAGCGCAAGCTGGCCGAGGCGGCTTACAACCAGCGGCAGGTTCTTTCCGCGCCCGCCGTGATCGTGCTTTACACCGACATGGCCGATGCGCTGGCGGCCGTTGACGAGATTATTCCTCCCGGCATGGATGCGGAAGGCAGGACGCGCCTTCGCTCGCTCATCCTAAGCTCTTATTCCTCGTTGAACGAAGCCGATCGCGAGACCGCCGGCGCCGGCCAGGGCTACATCGCGCTGGGATACTTGATGCTCGTCGCGGAGGCGCACGGCTACCAGACTTCGCCGATGCTTGGTTTCGAGCCCGACGCCGTCAAGAAGCTTCTCGGCCTGCCCGCGCACGTGCGCATTCCCGCCCTTGTCGCCATCGGCAAAGGCGCGGAGGAGGGCTTCCCGCACCACCGCCACCCGCTCTCCCGCATCACGCGCTACGTGTGAT
>JAEMPZ010000211.1 GCA_022759065.1 Acidobacteriota bacterium
CTATCGCCGACATCCCGCGCGCGCCCCGCCCTGGGTCGGTGTTGCAGAAGACGGTGTGGTAGAGCGCCTGTTTCCCGTTCGTGATGAAGCGCTTGTGGCCGTTGATTACGTACGTGTCGCCCTTGCGCACGGCCGTGGTCTGAACGGCCCCCGCGTCGGAACCGGCCTCTGGCTCGGTAAGGCAGAAAGCGGCGAGCCCGCGGCTTTCGACCAGGTGGCCGAAGATGCGCTTCTTCAACTCCTCGCTCCCGCCGAGCAAAAGCGGCGTGAGGGCAAGATTGTTGGCGTCAATGCAAATCCCGATTCCAGAGCAGGCGGCCCCAAGCTCCTCGCTTACGAGGCATCCGTCAAAGGAGCTATGGCCGGCTCCGCCATAAGCTTTTGGTATCGCCCCGTTGATGATCCCCTCGTCGTAGGCCTTTTGGACCACAGGCCATGGGAATTCGCACGAGAGGTCGTACTGCCTGGCCACCGGGCGAATGTGCCTGTCGGCGAAATCCTTTGCCTTTGCCACCAGTTCCTGCTGCTCGCGGCTCAGTTCGAACGAAACCATGAGTCCTCCTTTTTTAACGCCTTATAGAATGGCATGATCCGGTGAATGCCTTAACCTCGCTCCTTTGCGGCCTGGGAAACCAGCTTGGCGAGCTCAGCCATTTTGAAAGGCTTCGCTATAAACTGGTAAGCCCCCAAAGCCTCGGCTTCGCGGTTCGTCTCGATGGTGGCGTAGCCGGTTATGACGATGACCTGGGTTGCTGGCGCGCTATCCTTGACGTAGCGAAGCACGTCCATGCCGGTCGGCCCGCGCATTTTCATGTCGGTGACAAGCACGTCGAAGCTCTTTTCCTTGAGCCTTTGCAAGGCTGCTTCGCTCTCGGTGAAGGTTTCCACCTCAAAGCCCTCTCTTTCGAGGACGGGTTTGAGGCGGTCGCCGACGATAGGTTCGTCATCCAGCACCATCACGCTTTTCTTGCTCATCTTGCCTCCCTGACAACTTCGCCGCGCCGCCGCTTGCCGCTGGCAGACAGACGCAAAAGGTCGTCCCCTTGCCCGGCTCGCTTTCGACGCGGATGTCGCCGCCGTGCTTTTTCAGGATGCTTACGCTGACGGAAAGCCCAAGGCCAGTGCCCTTTCCAGGCTCTTTTGTCGTGAAGAAAGGATCGAAAACGTGGGGAAGAAGTTCCTCCGGAATGCCCACGCCCTCGTCACGAACCTCAACGCAGACTTTCCCCCCTTCGCCGCACAGCGCCGTGACCAGCAACCGCCCGCCATTGGGCATGGCCTGGATGGCGTTGAGAAAGAGGTTCAAAAAAACCTGCCGGAGCTGGTTGAAGGCGCCGAGGACGGGCGGCAGGTCGTCGGGCACTCTAGCTTCAAAGGAGACGTTTGAGATGGCCATCTCGTTCTGCACCAGGCGCGCGGTCTGCTGAATGACCTCGCCCAGTGCCAGAGGGCTCATCTCGAGCCTCTCCTTGCGGGTGAAGTCCAGGAGGCTTTTGACCGTCTCGGCGGCGCGCTCGGTTTCAAAGTAAATGTCCTGGAGATATCTCCACTTCTGCTCGTCGCCCAGGGTTTTGAACCCCTCCATGAGCGCCTCGGTTGTCATGGAGATATTATTGAGCGGGTTGTTGATCTCGTGGGCGATTCCCGAAGTGAGCGTGCCGATGACGGCGAGCTTTCCCGCTTTGACGCAACGTTCCTGGTGGACCTTAAGCGCGGCGAGCATCTGGTTGACAGCGAGAGCGAGGTCGGAGAACTCGTCCCTGTACCATCGCGCCGGCTTGATCGGCGAAAAATCGCCCTGGGCGATGCGGCGGTTATACGCCTCGAAGCGGCGGATCGGATTCATCATGGCCCTGTCGAGCAAGAAAGCCACCGCCAAAAAGAGGACCAGGAGCATTAGAAGCATTCCCAGCGTGATCGCCGCGGAACGCCTGATCATCTCGTCCAGAGAAACATTCTCAAAAACGACCAGCTTTTCGCTCAAGTCGCTGATTTCAGCGCCGTGCATTCTCAGGCTGGCCTCCGCTTCCCAGCCGTAGGTCTCCCCATGGCCGTTTCGAGCGGGCGCCTTCGCGATCTGTTCTTTCCAGCCGCCGAGCAGCGAAATATAAGCCTCCAAGTGTTCGCCGAGTTTGGCTGCCTGCTCTTTCATCGCGCCCTTTTGCAGCCATTCCGTTTCGCGCCGGTAGATGGCCAGCGCCTCCTGGGCGTTTTCTTTTGCCGCCTCCAGGTTCGTGCCGTAAAGCAGGAAGTCCTTCTCGAAACGGCGCGCCTGCTGCACGTGAAACGCCAGCGTTTCCACCGCCTTGAGGTTGTCAACCCTGAAGCGGACGCGGTGAAGAATTTGAAACGTCACGGCCGCCAGGATGACGCACAGAAAAAAACTGATGGTGAGGCTTAAAACCATGCGGAGCCGGATCGAGATTCTCGGCCTCCCAAGCAACGTCGCCTGGGCTTCTCGCATTTCCGGTGGGGGCGGCTCGTCAGAGTGCCCTGGCAGATTGGGCTCCGAAGTCAACTCCATTTCGCTCTCTTCACTCCGCGCGCGGCGCCAAACGCGCTCCCGCCACAAAGTATAAGCGATGTTACGGGCGGCCACAACTAAAGCCCCCCACTTGCCGCAGCGCTCAAGAAAAGCATAGACTTGACAATGAGCGGGGAGGCTCCAATGGCAACAATTCTGATTTCAAGGGGCACGATGGCGGGTGGCCAGGAAGTGGCCGAGTGTTTGAAGAAGCGCGGCGGGCTTCGGTGCCTGACGCGGGAAGATCTTGTAAGCGCCATAAACGCCCACGGCGAAGCGGCGGCCAAGGTCGTCGCCGCCCTGCCAAGGGCCGTGCGCGCCTACCAGGAGTTCAGCGGCCTGAGGCGCCCTTACAAAATACTGATGCGCCTCGCGATGCTTGAATTCTTCCGCGAAGGCAACAGCGCCGCCACCCTCTCCGTAACCAAAGAGGAAGAATTCTCGGACGTTCAGACCGGCGTGCTGGCCGACGTGCTCAATTAACTCGAGCAAGCGCTTATCGA